>JAZQMJ010000269.1:0-2316 GCA_045543435.1 Mailhella sp. | reverse complement strand
CGTCCGAGTAGTCCACCGCGACGCGACCGGTGTACGCGACCCTGGCTACGTAGTTTGACGCACAATGCTCCGGACAGTCGCAGCAGCGGACAGGCGACCCGCCCGGAACGACGAGGTGCTTCGACTTCGTGTTGTCGCGGTAGAGATAGAACACGTCCGCCAGCGCCGACTGGGCTCCGCTAACGATGTTCATGAACGACTCCTCCGCCTCCTCGTCGTCAACGAGCGTCGGCGACTTGTTCGCATTGCACGGGCATCCCCACGACGAGCAATGGCACCACTCGCCCGTGCAGCAAGTGCAGCTCCCGCTCCATGCACAGTCGCAGCTCCAGTATTCCGGCTCCCCGTCGTCCGAACCGCCGCCAGAACCGTTCGTCGGCTCGTCCAAATGCTGCGGGCAGAAGCGGAGCGTCTGCTCGAAATTCGTCACGCCGCAGATGTAGTCGGGATGGCTTATCGTGTAGAATATGGAGCACTCCTGACTCCTGGGGAAACTGCCGTGAATCTCTGCGGATACAGGCGGCACATTCGTGATTGCAACGCCCTCCGACTCGCTATTCCAAGTCGCGGTTAGCCCGGCGAACTCCTCTCCGTGGACGAGAGTGACAACCTTGCCCTTGGAGTAAAAATCATGGATGCATGGCTCGGTCGCCTCCTTGTGAGGGAACGCGAGCCAGCCGTGTGGCCAGTAGAAGGTCGGCATCCTGCCAATAAGCAGATCGTCGGAACGAAGCGCGACGTCCAGTCCGTCCGGTTTCGTAAACCACACCTCCTTGCGAACTCCCCTGCCCACGGCCAATAGCAGCGTATTCGTGACTGCGCCGTTCCTCATCTGCGGCCGCGCGAGGAGCGGCACGACCGTGTCGCCGACGACCAGACTCCCAGTCCCCATTCCCGACACGCTGATTTCAAGGACAGCCGTGTCGTCCGTGTCGACGGGGTAGGCGAACGGCGCATTTGTCGTCCCCGTGTAGAAGACGTGCTCGTAGAACGTGTTCGTGGAACCGACGGGGCACGAGAACGGATCGAGGTCGCCCATCACCGACGCAATGCCGTCTGGCATGTCGGCGCGCAGCGAGTATGCGTCAAGCGGATCCGTCCCGCCCGAGACCTCGGCGGAGTCGGAGAGCCCGTCGTGGTCGCTGTCGGCCTCATAGGGGTCCGTGAAGCGGACGAATATCTCGTCGGCGGTGGCGATGCCGTCTCCGTCCGGATCGGGATCGTCCGCGAGGGCCGGATCGAGCCGCGCCCACCTGAGCGAGGTCGTGCCGGTTTCGATGACGGAGAACGTCCGCCCGAGTCCGCCGTTCGAGATGCCGACGACGACGTTGGAGAGGCTCGTCTCCGGAATCCCCGACAGGTCGTAGCGGAACACCACGTCACCGTTGGCGAAGAACTCGGACTGGAAGCTGACGAGGCGGTTCGCGTCCCCGCCGAGCGCAACGTTCTGCCACGTCATCAGGAACGAGTTGGACGGCGTGAGAGCCGACCAGAATCCGCTAGGACGGTTCGCCTCGGGAAGGAGTCCATGCCTCGCGGCCGGGAGGAAATCGGAGTCCGCCCGGAGCGGCGCGAAGAACGTCGCGTCGTCGGCGAGCGACGCGCGGGCGAGTCCGAAGGAGAATACCGCCGCCGCGTCGAGCGTGTTCGTCCCGAGCGGAAACGTCCAGCCGGCGGGGAACGCCAGGGGTGTCCAGTCCCGCGTCGCGCCGAAGGCGAGCCAGTCCGCGCAGAAAGAGGCGTTCGTCGGAGCCGCGAAGTTCCATGCCTCGTCGGCGCCGATTCGCGAGAGCGCGAGGCCCGCGGCGTAGTCGTCTGCCGAGAGGTCCAGCACTTCGGGCCGAGTCGCCGCCGACGCAACGCGCGAAAGGTCGATCATCTGGGATCCCATGGCGGCGCGCTCCTCGTCGCGCCTTCGCTCGGCGTCGAGATACCGCTGCTTCTCCTCCATGGTCATGGCGGATGCGTACGCAAGGGCGATGCCGCAGCACACCAGGAACGCGAAAGTGGCCGCGCCGTCCTTCCCGAGGCGCTTCGTGCGCTCGCGGAGGACGCCCTTGTCCGCCCAGTACGCGAGCGGGAAGCCCGCGGCCGCGGTGAACACCGTGAGCCACAGCAGCGCCTTCGTGAACAGCTCCTCGAACACGCCTCACCTCACCCTCAGGACGAATGGCCGCAGGTCTGTCCTCGCGGTCCCTCCCTCGTCCGCCGCGTCCACGCACGCGCGCGCATACTGACGGCAATGGTGAAAAGCAGGACTGCGGCGATCCCTGCCGCCATGCGCACCTTCGTTCTTCGATCCCTTTGCTGACGGAT
>JAZQMJ010000268.1:0-5298 GCA_045543435.1 Mailhella sp. | reverse complement strand
AAGACGTGCCGGAAGGCAGGCGTTTTGCCCGTGGTATCTGGGAAGGGGATGCCTTGCCCGAAGCACTGGGGAAAGATTCCGTTGAACTTTCTTTGGCCTGCATGGAGCTGGGCGACTCGGAGCTTGGCGCAAGCTGGACGGAGCGTGTGGCGGGCCTGCTTGAAAAGTGGGGGCCTTTCCGCCTCGCCATGATGGAGGCTCTCATACGCACGGCAGACTGGAGGGCCAGTGCTCATCCGCAGGGAGGTGACCATGCCTGAACATATCCTGCATGGGTGTCAGAGCAAGCCGTTAGCGTCTTATCTCAAGGCGCTTGGAATCTTGCGCCTTGTTTCCGAACAGAGCGATTCCACGGCACGCGGTTCGTGGCAGCATGGAGTGTTCTGTCTTTCCTGTCGTATGGACAGGGAGGCTTTGCTGGATTTCTTTCTTGAAGGATATCGGCCTTCGCCTCTGGTGTCGCCCTGGAATGGCGGCAGTGGTTTTTATCCCGGCGACAACAAAGCGGGTATAGAAGCCGTGTCCGCGTCGGATGACGTGCGCCTTTCCGTGTACCGTGAGGCCATTGCCTGTATTTTCAACTGGCCGGAATTTCGCGAACTCGAAGCCCTGCCCTCAAGTAAGCGCAAAGCGTATGGCGAACAGATAAAGAAGGGCAAGGAACGTATCCTTCAGCGTTGCCGCTCAACGCTCCCGGATGAATGCCTGCCGTGGCTGGACGCAGCGTATGCTCTGAGAGAAGACAAGGCATTCTTCCCGCCGCTTCTTGGTACTGGCGGAAACGAAGGCAGGCTTGAGTTCTCGAATAACTTCATACAGAGGGTGTGCGAACTGTTCCACAAAACGCCCGCAGATTTGCAGGAAGCGTGGCTCAAGGCCAGCCTCTTTGATGTTCCCGTGTCTTCCCTTCCCGTGATAAAGGTCGGCCAGTTTGACCCCGGCAATGCGGGCGGTATCAACCAGAGCATGGCGTTCAAGAATGAGGACGTGCAGAGCAACCCGTGGGATTTCATCTTCATGCTTGAGGGAACGTTGCTGTTTGCTTCGGCCCTTGTGCGGCGTTCTCCGAATGACATGGCGCAGGCGGCGGCTCCGTTCAGCGTGAGTTCTCTGTCGGCAGGATTTGCTTCTTCCCATCTCCAGGACAAGGGGCGAGGTGAGGTTTGGATGCCCTTGTGGTCTCATCCTGCAACGGTACGCGAATTGCGCCGCCTTCTTGGTGAGGGCCGTGCCAGCCTTGGGCGGGAGCAGGTGCGTGAAGGCTTGGACTTTGCCCGTGCTGCCGCATTGCTCGGTGTGGACAGGGGCATAGACGGCTTCGAGCGCTTCAGTCTGCTGGAACGTCGCGGTCAGAGTTATGTGGCTTTGCCCAGCGGAACCGTGTCTGTTGGCTGGCGACAGCCCGTAGCTCTTCTGGACAGCGTTGGTGAATATCTGAAGCTTCGGCCGCTAGTCAAAGAGGACAGGCTTCCTGCTTCCTTCACCTCCGCGCGCCGCAGGCTTACCGAAGCCGTATTCCAATGTACGGAAAAGCCGGATGCCGCGCACTTCATCGAGGTGAGTCGTTGCCTTGCCAGACTGGATGCCCTGTCCTCGCTTCCCAGTCTTATGCCGAGGCCGTGCCGACTTCCCGCTGGATGGATAGAAGCCTGTGATGACGGAAGTCCTGAGGTTCGCCTTGCCGCCGCCATTGCCTCGCTCCGCGCCGATGGTGAGCTTGGCCCTATGCGGGCGCATCTTGCACCTGTAAAGCCCGGTAGAGTTGACCAGTGGGATGAAAACAGTGCCCAGTATGTGCCGTGGCGGGGGGAAGCATGGGAAGGTCTGGCCAAAATGCTCCAAAGGCGTCTTATGGATGCCCAGCGTTTTGGAGCTTCGCCATGGGAGGCGTCCGTCAGGCTTTCTCCGGCTGACTTATTGCCCCTTCTTGAAGGGGGTGTTGACGGTATGCTGCTTGCCGATCTGGTTCGCGCGTTTTCGTTGGTTCTTTTTTCGTCGAAACAGTCGCACCTCTGGCAGAAGCCGCTCATGCCCAGAAGACTGCCTTACGCAGTAGCCTTGCTCAAAGCCTTGCATATGAAATGGCCCAAGGACATGGTGGGATTTGAGGCGGGCAAGCTCGGAAAGGAAAGCCGCATCACCAGTCTTGTCGGAGCGGGAAGGCTTGCCGAGGCTTGTACCGTTGCCGCCCAGCGTATGAGAGCCGCAGGAGTTGGGAATATATTTGTACCGTCTAACTTTGAAGAGTCTGTGCGCGGCATACAGCCACTGCCCCTTCTCGTCAGTTTACTCGTTCCCATCCGTGCCAAGGAATTCGTCAGAAATCACCTCGACCTGCATATCCAGTCATAAGGAGCAGATATGATACTCGAAAGCATCACCGAAAGCCGTATCCTCGTGGAAGCAGAACTTGAGCCCATGCAGGGTCAGCGTTTCCAGCCTACGGGATTCGCGGATCTTGGGGCCGCCACCTACACCTTGCCTAGCGGAACTCGTATGCTCCTTGTGGAGTCGGCACAGTCTATGGCCAACCGACTCGAAGCAACCATCGTGGATGCCGATGGTGAAGTGATTCCTGAGCTTGAAGGTATTTCCTATGTGACGTCCATGCTGACGAAGCCGGAGGGAGATACGGTTGTGGTTTCCACTATGACCGAAGCCCATCGTCTTGCCTCCCCCTTCATCATCTCGAACAAGGATTTCTGCAATAAATTCTGCGAGGAAGCTCAGTATGGCGAGGATGCTCGCCTGAACTGGAAGCGTATCAACGCCGCCCTTTTCAAATACGATGTGAATTCTCTTCTGCATGGTGTGTTCCTTTCCCTTGTCAAAGGTGGGCGTATCAAGTCTCCGCGCCTTCTCTCGTCCTTCATCGAAGCTAGTGATGTGCGAGAAGTCGTCTCCGGCGGTGTGAAGAATACCTTCGACCCTAAGGGCAGTCTTGCACACGAGCAGTGCGACAAGGACGTGTATGCCAATGTTCCCTTCCAGCGTACTGAATACACGGCTGGCAGTATCTCCATCTACTTCAATCTTGATGTGGCTGGGATTCGCGCTCTCGGTCTTTCCGAAGATGCTCAGAATCTGCTCTCCTGCCTTGCTCTTTACAAGGTGCGCCGCATTCTCGACGGTGGCTTGCGTCTTCGTACTGCCTGCGATCTCAAACTCAAGGGCGAGGTCAAGATAGTGGGAATGGCCAATCTTCCGACGCAGGAACAACTTCTTGAGGAACTCCGCAGAAGCATTGTGGCCTGCAAACCGCTCTTTGCCGAACCTGCTGTTACCCGGCTGACCGACAAACTCGTGAAGAGCAAGAAGAAGACTGCAAACGAGGACGATGAAGACTGATGGCCGTTCTGGAAATACGCTTTCTAAGCGGGCACTATCACGCCACAGCGTGGGGGCGGAATGTCAATGAAGGTGAACCCGAATGGCCGCCTTCTCCTCATCGGCTGGCTCGTGCCCTGCTGGATATATGGTATCGCCGTCACGCCGAACTTACGGAGAACGACGTGAAGGAAGCCTTGCTTCTGCTGGCAGGTCAGCCTCGCATGGCTGTTCCCATGACTTCAAACATGGCAGTGAAGCTTTATCTGGACCAGAATAAGAAAGATCTTGATAAGCAACCTGTTCTCGACGCCTTTGTCTGCATGGATAAAGGAGCTTGTTCCTTCATAGAGCTGCCGGAAGACGCCTCCGAGTCCTCTTTAAAGACTCTGAAACTATTGGCAGGCGAGTTGAATTATCTTGGTCGCTCTGAGTCGTGGGTGGCGGTATCCGTTATACCCAAGTTGCCAGATGGTATCGACTGGAACTGCTGTGCCGCGAATGCTGGGACTGTTGTGAACACCTTACTGTCGGAAGAAGAGTATACCGAACTTCCATATTTACCGAAGACAGGAGCCAAGAAGAATCTCAGAGATTGTACCTGGATGGAAACACTCATTTTTTCTACGGCTGATCTTCAGAAAAAAGGATGGAATCGGCACCCCCTGTTGAATAAGCAGCGTTACGCTATTGTTCATCAACGACGCCACGATACTGCCAGCCGCAATAGTGAATATGAGGGAATAATCGTTACCTATGCTCTGTACGCTAAACCGCTTCCCCCCGTCACGGAAACGGTCACTATAGCAGATCGAGTTCGTGCGGGACTTATGAGCAGACACCGCCAGATCTGCGGCGGTGAAGAATCGAGAGTTTCGCCTCTTTTCAGCGGAAAAGATGCCATGGGTTTTCCGCTCAAAGGGCATAAGCATGCCTTCTACTGGCCGTGCGATCTTGATGGAGATGGGAGGATCGACCATGTTCGTGTGTTCTCGCCCCGAGCTGTGACCGATGAAGAAAGGATGGCATTCGAGAGTCTCCGAAAACTCTGGGTAGGGCGGGAAGATCTGGGAGAACTGGTGTTCCTGAATGCTGTACCGGCTTCGGAATTTCCTATGGCTACAGAGGTCATTAGTCGTACTCCTGTCGTTTTCGGACGACATTACAAGCCCAATAAGAGAAGCTATGCAGAATGGATTGAAGCAGAAATACTTCGTTCATGTACGGAACTTGGTATTCCCGCTCCAATAGAGATTCGCCCCGAATCAAAGTTACAGATTGGTGATGGTCAGCATATTGAGTGGATAAATTTCCGACGTCAACGCAAGAATAAAGGCTCACAGATAGGCTTTGGCTTTCGCCTTATCTTTAAAGATCCCGTCCGAATTCCTTTCTCAATAGGGAGCATGGCCCATTTCGGCCTCGGCCTTTTTGAATGATGAAAATAATCAGCCAAGTTGATAGGAAACGGTTAGGTGCTGAAAATGTTCCTAGCCGTTTCTTATCTGTGATTTATCAAAGGCTATGTAGTTGAAAGATCGTCATAATGGTAGTGATAAAGGCACAGTAGGAATTATTCTCTTTTTCTTACTTCGTCCTGTTTCGCTTTCTTTTTCTTTCCTAGTTCATTCATGTATTTGGCCAGTGTTACAGGAGTGATGTAGAGACCATATTCGTTCAGTTTTTCAGCTATTTCTTTGATCTTGAAGCCTCGCTTCCTCATACGTTGAAGAGTCGGATAAAGGGAGCGGATAGCGTCGCGAAACGACATACTGAGGTTGCCTTCGAGCGTCTTTTTCTCGTTCTGAAGGTTGGCGAATTCCGCCAGAATCTTGCGTACAGTTTCGGTATTGGTCGACATAATGTGTTTTTTCCTTTCGACGTCTTTTTCACGTCGGGTTAGAGGTTCACCGATTCCCGGTCGAGCGGGACGGTCGCCCACGTTTTGCTCATGCAAAACATAGTGGGCTA
>JAZQMJ010000267.1:0-1957 GCA_045543435.1 Mailhella sp. | reverse complement strand
CTCGCAGGAGCGAAGGGCGCGATACAGGTCTTCCAGCCTGTCCGGGCCGGGCGAAGGATGTACGCGGTAGAGCAGAGGAGCTTTTTTCTTCGTGAGGAACTCGGCCACGGCCTCGTTGGCGCGAACCATGAAGGCTTCGATGAGCCTGTGGCTGAACAGACGCTGGCGATTGCGTATGCCTGTGACGCGGGAGATGGCGTTCACCTCTTCCACCACGAATTCCGCTTCCGGCAGGTCGAAATCCAGGGCGCCCCGTCTGCGGCGTCGTTCCATGAGGATGTCGGCCAGCTCTGCGGCCTGCTCAAGCATGGCGCATACGCCCGGGGCCTGTTCTTCGATATTGGCGGCAGAGTCGCCTTCCGGGTCTTCCAGAGCCTGCTGTACTTCTCCGTAGGTAAGGCGGGCCCGCGAACGCATCAGCCCGTTGACAAAACGGGAGTCCAGCAGTTCGCCATCCTGATCGAGTGTCATGATCGCAGCCATGCAGCGGCGGTCTTCGTTGGGGCGCAGACTGCATACGCCGTTGCACAGGATCTCCGGCAGCATGGGTTCCACCGACATGGGAAAATAATAGGAGTTTCCGCGTTCCCGGGCTTCACGATCCAGAGCCGTGCGCGGTCGTACATAGTGGGAAACGTCGGCAATGGCGACGAGCAGGCGCCAGTTTTCGCCCTCGCGCGAGACGCAGACCGCATCGTCGAAGTCGCGGGCATCTTCGCCGTCTATGGTCACAAGCGTTTCGTTCCGCAGATCGGTGAGGCTGTCGGCATCGTCGAAGGGCGCAGCAGCCGCGGCTTCGGCTTCGGCCACCACATTGTCGGGAAATTCCGTGGGAATGAGATTATTCAGCTTGGTGAGGTTTTCCTGCACCATGGCATCGTTCTCTATGCCCAGAGAAGCGAGGGCCGTGCCGGACCACAGCGGCCTGCGGCCTCCGTCGTCCAGCTTGTCGCCTATGCGGATATTGAGCAGTTCAAACTCTTCCGGTTCTTTTTCCAGAGATGAGACGTCTGCCAGCAGATCGAAGGGCAGGCGGGAATCTGCCGGACGACAGACTGCCGTATTCTCACGGATCCCGGCACGGAGCACTCGGGCCACGATTTCCGTATGGGCTCGTTCGGCTACGGCGAGTACCCGACCTTCCGGGCCTTTGCCGGAGCCGCGTTTCTGAGGCAGGAGCATCACTTCCACAAGGTCGCCGTTCCATGCGTCAGCCACATATTCGGGAGCGATGTAAATATCGCTTCCGGAGCGGGCGTTTGCCCCTTCCGGGGTGACGAAGGCGGCCCCCGAACGCTGAATGGCGAGACGGCCTCGGACGGTTTTCATAGCTGAGGCCATGACCCATCCGCCGCCCTGAAGGCGAACGAGCCGGCCGTTTCCGGCGAGCTCATGGAGCGTGGCGATGACATCACGCTTCAGCTTGCGGGAGAAGCCGCCGATGCGCAGTATGTCGTCGGGACGCAGTGGACGGCCCGCGTTGTCGGTGGTGTCGAGCAGATACTGCTCATCAAGTATTTCACGTTTTTTCATACAGTTCGCGGCCGGGCCGCAGGGTAGTGGTGGCCATGCTCAGCAAGGGCGGCGGAGCCCGCTGAACGTACGGTCCCACCATTGTTCAAAAGATACCTCATGCGTATTGTGCACGGCAAAGAAATCCGCTTTCACTTCCAGCGAGAAGCAGGGGCAGGCAAGCCCGAGGGCCGCTAGTTTTACAGCGTCCTTTCCGGTGCAGATCAGGGGCAGCCCCAGAGCTTCAAGCGAGTTTTTTTCCTTTCGGAAATCGTAGTGATCCGGGAAGGAGAGCGTTTTTTCCGGGGGGCGGCCCATGAATCCTGTCACCGTGTGAAGGGCCTGAGCCGGGTCTCCGATCCCGGTGACGAAGGCGTAGGGGCCGATGAGGCTGTGCGCTGGCAGCGGGCTGGAATCCGCACTATCGCCAAGCGGGCGCAGACCA
>JAZQMJ010000266.1:0-2026 GCA_045543435.1 Mailhella sp. | reverse complement strand
GGCAACGAAGCCAAGATCAAGGCTCGTGCCGCTGAACTGGGCGTGAACGTGGACGATGCCGAAATCATCGAACCCACCTCCTCCGCCGACTACGAAGACTTCTCCGCCACCTACGCCGAACTCCGCGCCAAGAAGGGCGTGACCATCGAGCAGGCTCGCGAGAAGATGGCCGACAACACCTACTTCGGCACCATGATGATCTACAAGGAAAAGGCCGACGGCATGGTCTCCGGCGCTGTGAACACCACCGCCCACACCGTGCGCCCCGCCCTTGAATTCATCAAGACCAAGCCCAGCGCCTCCATCGTGTCCAGCGCCTTCTTCGTCTGCCTGAAGGACCGCGTGAACACCTACGGCGACTGCGCCGTCAACCTCGATCCCGACGCTGAACAGCTCGCCACCATCGCCGTCACCACTGCTGAAACGGCCAAGGCCTTCGGCCTCGAACCCCGCGTGGCCATGCTGTCCTACTCCACCGGCAACTCCGGCAAGGGCCCCAGCGTCGACAAGGTGAAGGAAGCCACCCGCATCGCCAAGGAAAAGGCCCCTGAAATGCTCATCACCGGCCCCATCCAGTACGACGCCTCCGTGGACGCCGCCACCGCCAAGACCAAGCTCCCCGGCGACCCCGTTGCCGGCCAGGCTTCCGTGTTCATCGTGCCGGACATCAACACCGGCAACAACCTTTACAAGGCTGTCCAGCGTCACGCTAACGCCATCGCCATTGGCCCCGTCCTGCAGGGTCTGCGCAAGCCCGTGAACGACCTTTCCCGTGGCTGCACCGTGCCGGACATCGTCAACACTGTCGCTATCACCGCAATCCAGGCTCAGGCCGAAAAGGGACTCAACTAATGGAAAAGATCCTCGTCATCAACGGCGGCTCCTCCTCCTTCAAGTATCAGGTGCTGGAAAAGGGCACCGAACGCCGCCTCTGCCAGGGCCTCGTCGAACGTATCGGCGCCGCTGACAGCCTCCTCACCCACAAGCGTTTCGACGAAAACGGCAACGAAGAAAAGTTCGTGTACCCCGGCAACTACCACAACCATGCCGCCGGCATGGACAAGGTGGCCGAAGTGCTCATGAACGCTGAACTCGGCGGCGTCATCGCCGACCGTTCCGAGATCGTCGTCATCGGCCATCGCGTGCTCCTCGGCGGCCCCCTCGGCAACAGCATCGTGACTGAAGAAGTCAAGCAGGTCATCCGCGACTACATCCCCCTCGGTCCTCTGCACAACCCGGCCAACCTCACCGGCATCGAAGCCATGGAAAAGATCTTCCCCGGCGTGCCGAACGTGGCCGTGTTCGACACTGGCTTCCACTCCACCATGCCCGACTACGCCTACACCTACGCCCTGCCCAAGGCCCTCACTGAAAAGTACGGCCTGCGCCGCTACGGCTTCCACGGCTCCTCTCACAGCTTCGTGTCCAAGGCCGCTGCCGCCCTCCTCGGCAAGAAGCCTTCCGAAGTGAACGTGATCGTGTGCCACCTCGGCAACGGCAGCTCCATCTCCTGCGTGCGCGGCGGCAAGTGCGTGGATACCTCCATGGGCACCACCCCCCTCCAGGGCGTCGTCATGGGTACCCGCTGCGGCGACATCGACCCCGCCCTCGTTCCCTTCCTCATGAAGAACGAAGGCCTCACCCCCGATGAGATCGACACCATCATGAACAAGAAGTCCGGCTACCTCGGCCTCTGCGGCCACAGCGACAGCCGTGACATCGAAGCCGGCATGAACGCTGGCGACGCCGACTGCAAGCTCACCTACGAAGTGCAGTGCTACTCCGTGAAGAAGTACATCGGCGCTTACATGGCCGTTCTCGGCCATGTGGACTGCATCGCCTTTGCCGGCGGTATCGGTGAAAACGCCGTTGGCGTGCGCGCCCACATCCTCGAAGGCCTTGAAGAATTCGGCATCAAGATCGATCCCGAACTCAACAAGATCCGCACCAGCCAGCACCGCTACATCTCCACTGAAGACAGCCGCGTGAAGGTTGCCGTCATCCCCACCGACGAAGAGCTGGAAAT
>JAZQMJ010000265.1:0-13773 GCA_045543435.1 Mailhella sp. | reverse complement strand
AATCCACGCGCCCGCGTGGGGCGCGACGCGACCCGCTCAAGCTGGCAATTCAGCGCACAACGTTTCAATCCATGCGCCCGCGTGGGGCGCGACCACGACTTCGATGTCGTGCTGTTTCGTAATCGTAAGTTTCAATCCACGCGCCCGCGTGGGGCGCGACAAGACGAGGACGGAAACGCACTGCCGGAAACGGCGTTTCAATCCACGCGCCCGCGTGGGGCGCGACATCATGCGCGTTGCCAGACTGTGCCGCAAGCTGTGTTTCAATCCACGCGCCCGCGTGGGGCGCGACGTCAGAGGGCATCTGTGCCACTGCGACGATAGCAGTTTCAATCCACGCGCCCGCGTGGGGCGCGACGGCCTGCGCGGCCTGTTCGGCTTCCTTGCTGGTGGTTTCAATCCACGCGCCCGCGTGGGGCGCGACACGCCGTGAAGGCCGGAGAAATGGCAATCCCAACCGTATCAATCCACGCGCCCGCGTGGGGCGCGACCCATGACGTGATTACTGCCTACGGCGGCACGATGGTTTCAATCCACGCGCCCGCGTGGGGCGCGACTGCGAGTCATTCCTGAGAGCCGGGAAGTGGACAAGTTTCAATCCACGCGCCCGCGTGGGGCGCGACAGCCGTCCGGGCGGGTGTAAATGATGGAAAGGTCGTTTCAATCCACGCGCCCGCGTGGGGCGCGACTATGTACCTCTTTTCTTCAGAAATTATCCCCCCTTAGGGAACTCTTTCCGAGAATCTGCTCCTTGCGGAGTCCTAGGGCGAGGCACTCTCCCCAAGGATAAAATATTCTACTGTAATGCTAACGCATTGCAAGCATCGACGACCTCGCCGCATTTTAGGCGAACTTGAGGTCCTCGCGTCAAAAAATCAGTGCTCCCTCAGGGTCGTACGAGGCTTTTGCTCCCACATGTTCCACGCGTCCGCGCCATTTGTCTCCCAGCAGGTAGAAGCGCAGGCTGTCCTTTTCTTCATCCATTTCCTCTATAAGGGCTGCTTTCAGCTTCATCCATTGGGCATTGTCCACAAGACATTCAAACACAGAAAACTGCACACGCTGGCCCCAGCTCGTGCAGAGCTTGGCAATACGCCTCAGCCTTCTGCGGCCTGCCGCATCTTCGGTATTCACATCATAGCTTACCAGAACCAGCATTGATCACCTCATGGCGAATGGCGGATACGCATCCATATCCCCCCGGATGTAGCGGGCAAGAAGACGGGCCTGCATATGACAGAGCATGCCGACAGTCATTTTTTCTTTCAGGAAGGGATGTTCAACCTCTTCCCGCTTTCGTTCCTGCCAAGCCGTCAGAACTTCCTTGCGCGCCTTTTCCTTCAAGACAAAGCCGCCCACATCCGTAAGGATGAAATCCGATGCCGTAATCTGCTGGCGATTGATGAGCGTCAGGGCCAGTCTGTCTGCCAGATAGGGACGGAATTCTTCCATCATATCGAGGGCAAGGCTTGGCCTTCCTGGACGTTCCCGATGCAGGAAGCCCACGGCCGGATCGAGCCCCACTCCTTCCAAGGCACTGCGGATATCGTTGGCAAGCAGGGAATAAAAGAAGGAAAGCAGGCAGTTCACCTCGTCGCGCGGAGGCTTGCGGCTTCTTCCTGCAAAGCGCATGGAATCCCGAAATTCCTTTTTGATAAGGACAGGGAAAGCCTCGAAGTAAAGGTGGGCAGCGTCCCCTTCCATGCCTCTGAGAGTGTCGAGGTCATTCGGAAGGGCGAGGCGTTTCAATATCCTGCCCAGCTTTTCCGCCGTTTCTCCAAGGAATGGCTCATCGGAAGTCCGGGCTTGCCGGAGAAGGATGGTGCGGCAGTTGGCCACCTTGCCAACGATGAAGAAGCGGGCCAGCTCGGCAGAGGCTTCGGGGGAATCGGCCAGTCGGTATTGAGCCCTGCGCAGGAGCACATTGCCAGTGGTCGGCCCGTGCATTGCCGCCATGAAACGGCCATATTCGGTGAACCACGTCACTGCAATACCCAAGGCCGCACAATGTTCCAGCAGGTATTGACTGCAGGAGATATGCCCGAAGCAGACAATAGACTGGAGCGTGTGCAGGGGTATCTTACCCAGTGTCTTACCATCATGGCGCAGTTCTACACATTCGCCTTCCTTGGAAAGCCATGTATCCTGCGTGGTCACGAACAGGGTGTTCAAATGGCGTTTCACGGCTGTTCCTCACACAGTTTTTGGATGTAGGAAGAAGCCCTTTCGTCAAACATTTCCGGCATACAGAATTCGTTCAGCGAGCAGGAAGAGCACCACGGCAATTCTTTGGGCGGGGGCGTGACGCCGGACTCGAACATGGCCCGAACAGCATGGGCGACTTCTTCCGTGCGCCTGCGTAAAGCCTCGCCAAAGGGTATCACACGCCGCCGTCTGGCCTCGCCGTAGAAAAGCGCCCCTTCCGGGATATCCACGCCAAGCATCTCTTCGAGGCAGAGGGCCTGGGCGCAGAGCTGTACCTCATCGGCATCCACGCCTGCATGGGGGCGACCCTTTTTGTACTCGACTGGATAGGGCCTCCAGCCTGCTCCATCCCGGTGGAACTCCACGACATCAGCCCTGCCGTGGAGCCCCAGACGGGAGGAACGGAGTTCAAGATCGGTCGCTACTTTCACGCCGTCGCGCATACGACTGCTGCCGCCGTGGGCAGTTTCGTGCATCAGCCGCCCTTGGGCGGTATGGCCATTTTCCTGCCAAACCTGCTCAAGGTGGATAAGTGCGCACTGCCGTGGGCAGAAGGCATAATGCTGAAGCGCAGACAGCATGATATCCATGGCGAGTCTTCCAGCTTAGAGCTTTTCGAGGGCGGTCACGCCTTCAGGGCATCCGTCCTTCAGGATGACTTCATAATCCGAGAAGGAGCGGGCCGGACCTTCGGTAACACGATTGCACTGGACAAGGTCGAAGAGCTTCTGGGCAGGTGCGTTGCCCATGCGCTTCTCGTGGCTGAACACAAAGAGCTTGCGGGAGCTCATTTTGCCGCGTGCGGCAGAGTGATCGTGTTCGAACATATTGATGAGGGCTTCCCAGAGCAGTTCCACGTCGTCTTCCGAGAAGCCGCATTTCTCGGCAAGGGGAGCGGAGATGAAGCCTTCCACGCGGTACAGGCCATAGGGTACGATGAACTTGCGGCCCATGGTACGTTCCTTGTCGAGGTCTTTCACGTTGGTGACGGCCATTCGGGTGATGCTCACTTCGGAAGGGACGACGGGCTCTTCACTGCGGGCGAAGGTGAACTGCACCGGGCCGCGGACCTGGCCGCAGTTCACTTCCGTGCTCATCACGGCACCGAAGGTACGGATATCGTAGAAGTTATCGCACATCCAGCGGGTGACGGCGCGGGCCTCTTCTTCTTTCTTGGGGAGCTTTTTGGCTTCCTGCTTGAGGTTGAGGGCGGTATAGGCTTCGGCGTTGCGTTCATTCAGCACTGCTTTTTCCTGCACATAGATGCGGAAGCCAGTTTCGCCTTCCTTGGCAAGTTCGACATAGTTGCGGACTTTGCGCTTGAGGCAGACATCAGTCACGATGCCGTGGCCGGTCTCGGGGTCGATGCGGGGCATATTTCCGGCATCGGGGTCGCCGTTGGGGTTGCCGTTCTGGACGTCAAAGAACAGGACGAAATCATAGCGGTGATTCAGGGCAGACATGGTATTCCTCCTAGTTCTCCGAGTCGGCGGAGTCATTGTTTTTCTTATAGAAAGCGTTGGTCTGGTGATAGTAGCCGAGCATGAAGCGGCCCTGCTCATGGAGCGGAAGGACGGCGGGGAAGTCGGTCATATCGCCAAGGATATCAGCCATACGCGTATTGAACACAGTTTCGTAGCCATCGAAGCCCGTCTTGCGGGCCTTGGTCACATGGTGCTGAGTAAGGCGCAGGAGCATGGGGAAGACAAGGCGAGGCGTTGCCGAAGCCGCGCCGACGTAGCGTTCGCGAAGGGGAGCGTTCACCGTGCCGAGGGCATCTTTCTGTGCTTTTTCCAGAAGGGCGAACAGTCTGCCAAGGCGATATCCCGTGCTTTGGTCATCCGTATTCAGGGTAGTCATATCCTTTTCCTCTTTCTTGTTGCGCCGGAGATAGGCCTTGATGAGGGCCGCCCGGTAATAGTCCACTTTCTTGTCTGCATGGATGCGCTGGAGAACTGCGGCAAACAGGTTTTCGGGGAGGTTCGAGCCCGAAAGCATGGCCCGGGCCATCTGGCCGCCAAGTTCAGGCGGGATGTTCTCCGATTTTCCCTGTGCCGCAACGGAACGGACAAGGAGCATCCACAGCGGGGGGAATTCCGGCTCGCTGTCGGGGAACTGGCGCTCAATAGCCAAGTCCTCGTACCAGCGGCTCACATGCCTGAGTAGGACCTCAAGGGTATCTGTCAGCCAGAAACGAACACTGAGCCGTGCGGCGTTGGGCGCAAGGCCCAGCACATAGAAGCGAGCTCCGGAATCGAGGGCTTTGTCGGCTTCGTTGAGGGGCGTGCCTTTGCGCAGGGCCTTCAGTATGCCTTTGATACGCTCGAGCTGTTCCTGATCCTGTTCAGCTTCGGAAGCCGGTTCCGGTTCGAAGAAGCCGCCGAAGAACGTTTCCACAGGGCTGGCCTTCTCGGCCCAGAAGACCATGCTGGTATCACCAATGCGCACTGTCTGGCTGTGCTCACGCTGGAGCAGATAGTTCAGCGCCGAGGTATAGGTGCGGGCCGCGTTTTCGGAGACGGGGGCGTTGGCACTCTGCTCCTTGCCGTAGGAGGTGAAAGACTGACAGTTGAAGGATACCAGTGCCGCGCCGGAACTCTGCGCGCCGACAACGCCTTTGATGGAAGGATGAGTCAGGGCAATAGAAGATTTACGCCCGGATACGAGGCAGATGCCTTGTTCTCCTTCATCTCCAGTCGCATCCAGAGACTCTAGCCAGACAGTCTTCAGCTCGTCAGTTTCATGCAGAAAAATGTCATCGCCTTGCAGTTTGAAGATGACGTTGCTGTCGAGCAGAGCCTCGCGTTCTTCCAGCGTTTCGAAGTCTTCCGGTTTCCATTTGTCCAAAAAGATCAGCAGGGCTTTGGCATGAACGCTCTTGCATTCAGAAAGCAGGTCGCGATGCAAAGCGCGGAAGGCTTCCGCCGTTTGCGCACTTCGCTCTGCTTTGCCCTTGCCATCTACGCCAAGAACGTATCCCGTATTGTCCCAGAGAAAGTTCGAGGCCACATTGACGGAACGTTTCACGGAAGCCGGCACGAACATCCGCACGGCTTTCCCCTTGCTGTCGCGCAGGTCTTCCACTCGCACCAGCTCTCCGTCCTCGGATATGACCAGGGCGAAGGATATCTGTTCGGAAGTCATGCCTTGGGGCGGCATGCCGGAGGATGGATCGGAGGTCATGCGGCCGTAGAAGCGGCAAAGCTCGCTCAGATAAGACGACATAGCGTTTCCTCCTTCCAGCGCTCCACGTCGATGATGCCGTTTTCTAGCCTGGGGCGGTAGAACATGGGCGTCTTGTTATGGGCGAAGTCGATGTCGTAGAGCATGAGTCCGAGGTCGCGCGGGGCATCGTTCGCAAGCGCGGAGACGGGCATCTCCTCGTCTTCCAGCAAGGAGAAGTATGCCGGGAATTCACGACAGCCGAGGCAGGGCTGCTGGAAGCATTCACCGTTCCGAGCACGGCGGCGGAAGATGTCGATATGCTTGCCTTCGTTGTCCAGATCGCCAGCCCTGTCTGTCAGCTCGAAGTGAGCTTCGATGACATAGGAGACACGGCGCAGGACAAGGGAAGCACGCTGCTGGCGCGTATCCTCAATGACAATGGACAGCGGAGCACCGCTTTTCGCCGCCCCCTTGATGGTGGAGGCAGTCTGCCCTTTCTGCGACACTTCGTTGCGCCGTATGGAATCGAAGGTTATAGGATTGAGCACATGGATCCTGTCCACCACCCAGCGTATGGCCGGTTTCCAATGTATGGCTTCAAGGATGCCTCTAGCTGCAGAGGGAGTTATGACATCGTAGCTCATGCGTTCGGCTTTATTTTCCGGGCGCGTGAACAGTGCGTATTCTCCCCATACTTTGAGTCTGACCCCTTTCATGGAGTCCTCCTTCAACTGTCGCAATATAGGCCAATGAGTTTTTCTTTGATTGTACGGCTTCACCAGTACTAAATCAATGCCGGTTACAGCAAAATGGACTCAGTTAGAACATAAGGTCATCGACAGGCACGCCGTCTTCGAGCGTTACATCGAGGCCGGTCTTCTCGCTGTAGCCTATCCCTCCGCTGAGCACATTCAGGAAGCCGTTCCTTACTTCTATGCGGCCATCCTTCTTCATGCGTTCCAGCTCATAATACCGAACCTGTACGCTGTGGCGCTGGAGCTTGCGTACTGTGGAGGGAGAAGGCCCGCCGAATATTTCTTCCTGGTTCAGGAGCTCTGCGGCCTCGCCTCGTTCGATGACGACCATGGCGGTATCTTCTTCAATAAATTTGAATTGTTCTGCAATGGTCTTGAACTGGAAGACTGCGGCATCTTTTCGTATCTCTGTTTTCTGTAGAATACCTTTTTCGTCCAGAAGATGTTTGCTCGCCCTGTAAAGTTCAGTGAAGTAGGCCTCCACTGCTTCGGGGCAGAAAAGATTTTCACGCGAGGAAACCTCATCGAAAGCCTGTCGGCGGCGCGCCAGCTCTGCCGCCCGCTTGGGGAGTCCGCCGGGGGAAGAGAAGCAGATGACACGCCCAAGTTCTTCCCTGCCTTCTCGGTTGCAACGGCCCGCCGACTGGGCGAGCACGTCCAGCCCGTTCTTCTCGCGCATGACCACGGGGAAGCTGATATCCACACCGCATTCGATGAGCGACGTGCTGACCACGCGGCAGGGAAGCCCTTTCTCAAGTCTGAGGCGTATGGCCGCAAGGACGCGCGTCCGATGTTCGGGAGTCATGCGGGCACTGAGGTGGAAGTCGGAATCGTCGCCGTCGAGCAGTCTGTAAAGCTCTCCGGCATGCTTGCGCGAGTTGACGATGCAGAGTACCTGCTGTTCAGCCTTCATAAAGTCGGCGATTTCTGCGTCTTCCATGATGCCGCGCTGTTCTACCTTCACTCGCTCGAAGATGCGGAAAAGGTCAGCCGAGGCGGAAGCGGGGATGATCTCGAGTACCTGTTCGGGCAAAAAGCCGTCTTCAAGGAAGGAAGAGCGTATGAGGGCTGGCTGGGTAGCCGTACAGAGAACGATGGAACTTCCGTATTGCTCAGAGAGCAGTTTCAGGGCCTTCAGGCAGGGCTTCACATACGGGACAGGAAGCATCTGCACCTCATCGAGGATGATGACGCTTTTAGCGATATTATGAAGCTTGCGGCAGCGGGAGGGGCGATTGTCGAACAGGGATTCGAAAAACTGCACCGATGTCGTGACGATGACAGTGGCATCCCAGTTCTCCGTACTGAGCTTGTAGGCAATACTGGCATTCTGTCCTTCCCCGAGTTCCTCATCGGGATGGATGAAATTGCTGTGATGCTCAAGGACGGCGTCTTCTCCCAGAGCCTCCCGCAGGACATCGGCATTTTGTTCGATGATGCTGGTGTAAGGAACAACGAGGATGATGCGCTTCAAACCATGCTTTCTGGCATGGCGCAGGGCAAAGGCCATGGACGACAGTGTCTTGCCGCCGCCCGTAGGCATGGTCAGCGAGAAGAGGCCGGTGCGCTCTTCGGCAGAAGAAATGCAATGCTGAAGCATAAATAGCCTGGCCAACTGTATGGCCTCTCTCCTGCCAGCAGTGCCGCAGGGGAAGCTTGCTCCAGTAGTCAGTGCCGCTTCGGGGACGGCCTCCTTCTTCAAAAAGCCCTTACCGAAAAGGTATTGGAAAAACTTTTCTTCCAGAACTTCCAGAGGAGGGCATTCAGGGCGAAGGACATGCTTTTCCGGCGTACAGAAGCGCTCGGTGTCGAGGAAGTCAGCATCGACAAGGCAGGAGTAGAGCATACGGAGCAGGAAAGCGGTCGCAAAGGGGGCGAGCCTGCCGTCATTACTGCTCATGAAGGGTTTGAGCTCCTGAAAGAATACGGCTGGCGCAGGAAGGGACTCAACAGATGAGCTTTTCCAGTCTGGTATGCCACGCATACGAGGGCCGGAAAGGCGGTAGGCAAGCGTTCCTTCTTCTGCCTCACTGCCGTAATCAGCCATACCTCCATGATGCCCCAGAAGCGGATAGGCCAGAAGCTGAGCCAGGCTTTTTCCCAAGCCTTTGGGGCTGGCTTCCGACCATTCGTTCATAAGATATTGATAGGCCGCCGAGGTATGATCGACCTTGCCGCCCTTTCCGTGCAGGCGGGCCTGGAAGCTGGCGGAACGCTTGCCGGTATCATGGATATTGCCCAGCAGGGCGGCCGTTTCCGGCGTGCCGAAACTCGCGTATGCTCTGGCCAGCTCTGATACACCTCGCAGATGGTCTTCCAGCGTCTGCCAGCTATCTTCTGGCAGTTCCGGATGGGAATGAGCGTACAGCATGGCGTTCTCCTGCTTGCTAAAAAATAAGACGTTACTCAACAAAAGGATTGCAACAAGGATATCAGATCATATTCCCTGTTGAAAGACCTGATAGCTTTTCCCTCATCTTTCCCCACATCCCACCCTCGCAGGAACGTCAGCATCTGGTAGTAACGATACCCGTAACGATGCACCTGTAACGATAGAGCAAAACGATAGGCAAAGCCTTGATGCCTGCTCCGCGGCACTGCGAGTTTGCTGAGCTGATGAGCCTGGCAGTGCGCTCCTGTGTTTTCCCCACAGGCAGGGTGATGCTCGCCCATTCCTGCTACGCCTGAAGTTTTACTTTAGTTCCGTGAGCCAGTTCAGCTGCTGTATGCGGCTGTCGGTCTGCCGGAGTTCCTGTGCCAGGCTGTCGAGCTCCCTGCGCTTTTCCGCCACGTTCACCGTGCTTTTTATCCTGATCTCAGAACGCGTGGCGCGGCTGGCAAGGGAACTGGCATCGGAAAGGAATCCGCGCAGGATATCCGTCTTCTTCTGCAGGCAGTCGCGCTTTGCGATGAGAGCCGTGAGGGAGACGCCTTCGTCCAGCGTTTCGGCATTGGTGAGGTTGATGCGGGTGATGAGCTCTTCCAGACGGCTGACGAGAGCGTCGAGCTCGCGGAGCAGTTCCTCCGGGTCTTCCGAGGGCTTCTCGCCTTCCTGCACTCTGGCGTTGAGGCTGAGGCGGCTCCTGAGCTGGGCTATGCGGGTCTGTATGTCTGCCCTTTCCTTGAGGGCTTCAGCGAGTTTCATTGTGGTTCTCCATAAGTGATATCAGTTAATATCTATTGAAAGGGGCCCATCTTCTACAATGACCGGAGGCAGGCGTCGTACATGCAGCGGCAGAACTTCCAGCATGGCGTCTCGGAATATGGTCCTCGTGCAGGCGAGGTCGGCAAGGCTCAGACCATTGTTCGTGCGCATATCTGCGGAAGCCTTCAATGCGATGAGCTCCCCGACGTTCTCGGGACTGTGGCTTGAGAATACAGCCCAGCCTCGTCCGTCGTCAGATTCGGTCAGCATTCCTTCTTCTGGTGACACACTGCGCAGGACATTGATGAGTTCTTCCCCTAACGCTTGGGAATGTCGCAGGACCTGTGGAAGCCGACGCTGGTCTATTCTGGTACGGCCTATTTCAAGTTCGTAACGCATATGTCTATCCTTCTGTCCTCACGGATTCAGCAGTTTCCTGAACGCCTCGTCTGCCGCCTTCCGCACTTCCGGCTTCACGTCCGGGGAATGGCTGTTCGCCAAGGCCGGGATCGTCCATGCGAAGGTGCGTACGTTTCCGGAATTTTCCTCACGTTCCTGTTCCTTGCTGAGCAGGGCGGAGAGGCCGGGAGGAGGAACGAAATCCCCGTCTGACTCCCTGCCCAGACTTTTCGCGGCGATGGCGGAAGCCAGCTCTTCCCGCAGTCCGGGGGCTTCCGGGAGGGCGGCACACAGTTCCCCCACGGCAGAAGGCGGCAGGCCGCGGCCCTGTTCCAGCCAGAGCATGGCGAGCTGGGCGCGCAGGGCGTAGAGCCAGAGCTTGGCCGTCCTGCGCGAGGCGAAGCTGTGGAGGCTCTTGTCCCTCAGGGCGCGGAAGTGATGCCACAGCCGCAGGAGCGACACGGCCTTTTCGGACAAAGCCCTCAGGCGAGGGGCGAAGCTCCCGTCGCACCGATACACGATGGGCGAGGCGAGCCAGTCCAGCAGGGAGGAGTTGGAACGCAGGAGCAGGCGCAGGGCCTTGCGTACGTCCCAGCCGCTGCAGTCGAGCAGGCCGTCCGGGGTCTCGATGACGCCGCACTCGATGACATCCGGCTCGTGATCCGGATCCACGCAGAGGTACTGTTCCACAGGGCGGGCATAGACGAAGCGCACGTCGCAGTCGGAGTCGGCAGAGGCCATGCCCCACGCCCGGCTCCCGGACTCGCAGGCGTAGAGTATGCGCACGCCGTGTTCGGCCTCGATGCTGTCCAGCATCTGGCGAATGCGGCTCTGCATGGCTTCGCCGGGAACGTCGGGCAGGAAGGGATGGCTTTCGCGGTCAGCAGTCATGGTTTTCCTCCAGTCCATAGCAGTGCAGGATGACGCGCCGTGCCGCGCGGGCCGCGCTTCCTTCTTCGAGCGGCGCATCGAAGGGGGAGTCGGCCTGAAGGCGGGACAGGCGTTCCAGCCCTTCGGTGATATCGCGTTCGATGTCCGCCCAGGGGCGCTGGCCCAGCTTCACGGCGAGCAGTTCGGCGCGCCTTGCCAGCGGGAAGCGCAGGTCGCCCGTCGCCAGCAGTTCCTCACGCTGGAAGATGGCGCGCAGGCCGTGGGACAGCGCCTTCCAGTCTATGCCCTGGTTCTTCTCGGCTTCCAGAGCGCGGTGGCCGAAGCGGGCCATGTCCGCTTCCAGGCGGCGGAAGAATTCCGGCATCTTGAGGTTAGATGGATGAAACTTGCCGCAGAGCAGGAGCATCTCCTCGCCATCCTTCTGCTCGATGCGGCAGAAAGAGGCGTCCGGCGAATGTTCTGCCAGCTGGGAGAGGTATTCGCCCAGCCTGCGGCCTTCGGGGGCGGGGCAGAGTTCGCGGGCCTTGCGGAGCATGGCTTTCAGCGCGCCCAGCCGCGAACCCTTGATGCCGTATTTCTTCGCCTGCCCGAGGCAGTAGCGGGCGCAGGCCTCACGGCTGCTCAGGTCTAGGAAGCTCAGCGGGTGCGTGAACACTTCGTCCAGCCGGGAGTCGCGCATCAGCGTGCAGGCCTCGTGGCTGGGGGGGAAGAGCAGGTCCTGCGCGCCGGTGTCGCCGCCGGGCAGGAGCTTCAGCAGCCAGTGCTGGAGCGACCAGAGGTCGATGTCCATATCGTCCGCGCTGTTGCGGCTGTCGCTCCCGCCCGTGCTGAAGTGCAGGCTGTGCGGCGCTTCGCCCATAGCCAGCGACGACAGCGAAGGCAGGAAGATGCCGCGTACGTCGATGTCGGATGAGCCGGGGCGTTCAGTGCCGTACAGGGTGGAGCCGAACAGTGTCAGGTACAGGAGTTCCGCACCGCATCCGGCGCAGAGCTGGCGTGCCTTGTCCAGTGCGGCGAGTACGGCCGGGCTGTGCGCGGCTATGGGCGAGCGTATCTCTTCCTTATGCATGGTCTGTCTCCTGACGCTTTTTCGGGTTCTTATCCAGATTGGAGCGGATGGGACGGGAAAGCCAGCGGAAAATCTGCTTCCGTCCACAGCTGTGTGGACAGATGGCCGGCTAAAGTATCAGTTTTCCACAGCCCCACCCGCCGAAATACTCCGCCATTTTCTCAGGGGGGAAGAGGAGAGAGTCGTCAAATTCTGGCATGAGTCTGCCGTCCGGATCGACCATATCGACAAACGATTTTGTCACGATGAGGTTCCACATGGTCGAAAAAATGAACAGATACCTGTCCCCTATGGTGAATTTCAGGCCGTCGAGCTCGTCTCCATCGTAAAAGAGCTTGACGAATCTAATGGGCTCATCTTCGGTGGAGAGTATGCAGGGGCGGTACTGGTCCTCATCGAATCCCTTGATTTCTCCGATGAGTATGGAAGAGATGTCGAGTTCCAAATCAAGGTTATGATAGCGCAGGTAAAGCAGTCTGCTCTTCGTTTTGATGATGACATCCTGGACGTCTGCACTCTGCGGATTCATCAGCTCAAGGCACTCGCCGAAGCGAATCCATTCGATTTCCTCGCTGAGCCAGGGCACATGTTTTTCAGAAACGATTTCTAACGATTCCATTGTATATCTCCTTGGCGGCATTTCGAGGTGTTCGTCATGCCATCCTAAAAAGCAAGAAGCGTGCCAAGATTTATTTTTTCTTTGAAATCAGTATGATGTCTGTTTTGCCGAATTTTGATGATGAGCGTGGACTGGCCTTTTTCTTATCTTGGAGTATATTAATTAGAAAATAATCTAAGAAGAGAAAGGGCGGGGGAGGCTCTATGGAAAAGAAACTTGTCGTCATCGGCATGCTGGGCACTACGCTGGATGCCGGAAAAATGCCCGACCGCTGGGAACGCTGGCGTCCTACTGTGGCGGCCTGCATGCACCCGGATCTGCCCGTTTCCCGCATCGATATCCTGCGCCGCGACGACTACGGCCCCATGAATCGTCGGGTCATGAACGATATCCGCACCATCTCCCCGCAGACCGAGGCTGTGGAGCACGTTTTCTCGCTCAAAGACCCGTGGGACTTCGAAGAGGTCTATGCCATGCTCTTCGACTTCGCCAAGTCCTACCCCTTCGACACCGAGCGCGAGGACTACCTCATCCACATGACCACGGGCACGCACGTCATGCAGATATGCCTCTTCCTGCTGGTGGAATCGCGGCATATCCCGGCGCGCCTGCTCCAGACCCAGCCCCTGCCCAAGGAGCAGATGAAGCCGCAGGGAACGTGGAGCGTCATCGACCTCGACCTCTCGCGCTACGACCAGATAGCCGCCCGCTTCAAGGCCGAAGGGCAGGCGGGCGTGCATTTCCTGAAGGCCGGCATCGACACGCGCAACGCCGGCTTCAACGCCCTCATCGAGCGCATCGCCAAGGTGAGCGCGGCCTCGTCCGAGCCCATTCTGCTCACAGGCCCCAGCGGTTCGGGCAAGACGCGCCTTGCCCGGCTCATCTATGAATGGAGAAAGCAGAAGCGCCGCGTGCAGGGCAGTTTTGTGGAGCTGAACTGCGCCACGCTCCGGGGCGCGGCGGCCATGTCGGCCCTGTTCGGCCATGCAAAAGGCGCATACACCGGCGCTTCCGAAGCGCGGAGCGGGCTCATGAAGGCGGCGGACGGCGGCATGCTCTTCCTCGACGAAGTGGGCGAACTCGGACCGGACGAGCAGGCCATGCTCCTGCGCGCCCTCGAAGAAAAGCGTTTTTATCCAATGGGTTCGGACAAGGAGGTGTTCAGCGATTTCCAGCTCATCTGCGGCACGAACCGCTCCCTGCATGAGCTGGCGGCGCAGGGACGCTTCCGGCACGACCTTCTGGCCCGCATCGACCTGTGGTCTTTCGAGCTGCCCGGTCTGGCGGAAAGGCCGGAGGACATCGAGCCGAACCTCGACTACGAGCTGGAGCGCGTGCGAGCCCAGAGCGGCGACCTCGTGAGCTTCAGCCGTGAGGCGCGAGAGCTGTTCCTGCACCTCGCGCATGGGAAGGATGCCCTGTGGAAGGGTAATTTCCGCGACCTTTCCGGCGCGGTGACTCGCATGGCCGCGCTGTCCGAGGGCGGGCGCATCACGGAAGAGGGGGTGTTCGACGAGTGGGGGCG
>JAZQMJ010000264.1:0-1601 GCA_045543435.1 Mailhella sp. | reverse complement strand
CCACGGTCAGGTCAGGCTGCTTGGCAGGAGCGGAGATGATGACCTTCTTGGCGCCGCGTTCCATGTGCACGCCGGCCTGAGGAGCGGTACGGAAGATGCCGGTGGATTCCACGACCACGTCCACGCCGAGTTCGCCCCAGGGGAGCTTGTTGGGATCGCGTTCAGCGAGGCAGGCCACGTTCCAGTCGCCGACCTTCACCATGGTGGCTTCGCAGCCGCCCACGGAGGTCTTCTCAGCGGCCACTTCGCAGGTGAAGTCGGCCTTGCCGTAGTTGGTATCGTACTGCAGCAGGTGGAAGTTGGTGGCGGCGTCCATGAGGTCGTTGACGGCAACGATCTCGATGTTGTCATGATACTGGCCGAAAGCGGCGCGGAAGACCTGACGGCCGATACGGCCGAAGCCGTTGATGGCAACTCTTACTTTCTTCATGTTTCCTTTCCTTTCGCCCGTCATTTACGGGCTTGCGTGATCTGAAATATCTGCGCAGGACAACGGGTCAGCCACCCCGCTGGGCGCTTCGCCATCCTGCCATTGCGTTTTGAAAATCACAAGTAAAAAGTTCAGGCTATACTTTTTTTTATAAATTAGCAAATAGTTTCTACTATCCCGCACGACATGCACTATTTTCCTCCGCTTTCACAGGAGAAAACTTGCAAGGCTGAACGATACGCGCTATTTTTCCTCCCTCACTCTATTTTAAAAGGGGAAACCATGCAGGATCTCTCCAGCGCACCTCAGCAGCCGCGCCTCGGCACCCAGGCCACCCTGCCTGACCTCAGCGGCATAGAACTGCCCGCCGTCTTCACCACTCGCAAAGCCCGCATACAGGACGTGGACGGCATGTCCTGCCTCATCAACGAGTTCGCCGCCGGCGGCATCATGCTGGCCCGCGGCCCGCTCTACCTGTACCAGAACATCCAGGACTACCGGGTCATCACCATCACTGTGAACGGCATCGAGTCCGTCATCGCCTGCGGCGGCCTGCATGTGCTCTGGGAAGACCTCGCCGAAGTACGCTCCGTTGCAGTACACCCCGCCCTGCACCGCTCCGGCCTCGGCCGCATCATGGTGCAGGACCTCATCGAAGACGCCCGCCGCATAGGCGCAGGCCGCGTGTTCACCTTCACGCTGGCCCCGGAATTCTTCTCTTCGCTGGGCTTCACCACTGTCGACCGCAATACCCTTTCCCCCGTCGTCTGGGCCGAATGCAGCAAGTGCCCCAAATTTTACAAGTGCGACGAAGTGGGCATGATGCTCTACTTCTGATGCGCCAGGAGATTTGATATGGACCTCAAGAACCGCGACTTCCTCAAGATTGCCGACTTCTCCCGCGAAGAACTGGCCCGCCTGCTCGACCTCGCCGCCCGCCTCAAGGCCCTGCGCAAGGCCGGCCGCGAACCCAAGTTCCTCACCGGCAAGAACATCGCCCTCATCTTCGAAAAGACCTCCACCCGCACCCGCTGCGCCTTCGAGACCGCCGTGTACGATCAGGGCGGCCACTGCACCTACCTTTCCGGCGGCTCCCAGATAGGCAAGAAGGAATCCATGGCCGATACCGCCCGCGTGCTCTCCCGCATGTACGACGGCATCGAATACCGCG
>JAZQMJ010000263.1:0-3562 GCA_045543435.1 Mailhella sp. | reverse complement strand
TCCTGGCGGCTCTGGCAGGGGACTGGGAAGCGCCTTCGGCCTCGGTCGAAGACGTTGAGCTGACGCCCTTCACGGCTTCGGGAGAGCCCCGCGGCAAGGTGCGCCGCTGTGTCCTGCGTCTTGCTCCAGTTCTGGGCGAGGGCGGCTTCCTGAAGCATGTCATCCCGTTGTACAGGGCAGGCTTCGGCGGCGTCCCGGGATCGGGCCGTCAGCCCTGCGCGTGGGTGCATGTGGAAGACGTGGCCCGGGCCATGGCCTTCATGCTGGAACACGAGGAGACTTGCGGCGTGTATAATGTCTGCGCCTCTTCCGACGATACCATGCGCGGGCTCAGCGAAGCTCTGGGCTGGGCCCTGCACAAGCCGGTGTGGCTCCCCATGCCGGAAGTGTCCCTGCGGCTGACCATGGGCGAAGTGGCGGATGAACTCATCCTTACGGGGCAGAGGGTCTCCAGCCGGAAGCTCTTCGACGCCGGCTTCCGGTACCGCTACCCCACGCTGGACAAAGCCGTGCTTGAGGTGGTCAGCGAGAAGAGGGCGAACTAGCCGAAGAAATAGGGGAAAGCCTTGAAGAACAGGGAGACCGCCGCGATGCCCAGAAGCATGAGCAGGGCCTTGCGGAAGGTCTCCTGCTTTATGCGCTTGGCAAAGGGGCGCGAACAGGCGAAGCCGATGAAAGCCACGGGGATGACCCATACGGCGGTGTGGATAACGTCGGCGGTGAGCAGGCCGTTATGCGCGGCCATGGCTACGTTGAGATACTGCGAGGGGATGGCGCTGATGAAGAAGCCCCTGGCCGTATCCTTGTCCATGCACATCAGCGAAGCGTAAATGGCCATGATGGGGCCGGGGATGCCCAGCGCGCCGCCGAAAAAGCCCGTGAAGAAGCCGCAGATGTATTTCATGGCCTTGCGCGGGGCCATGCAGGTGCCCAGCCAGTTCTGGAAAAGCTGGACCGCGATGTTCACCGTGATGATGACGGCAAGGAGCATCTGCAGGACATGGATGTCCACGAGCTTGAGCGTCAGGGAGCCGAGGACCAGCCCGGGTAGGGCGGCCAGCCAGTAGGTAGCGGCTTCGCGAAGGGGAATGAGCCTGGCGTAGAAGAGGAAGGAGAGGATGCCGACGGCGGCCCCTGTCATGAGGCTGATGACGATGACGGATTTGGAAGAGATGACCAGCGAGATGATGGGCAGGCTGATGAGCGCACCGCCCATGCCGGTGAGGCCGTTGACGAAGGCGCCGATGAACCAGGCGCCAGCTATGACCATGGTGGCGAAGCCCACAGTTCTTCCTTCAGGGAAAAGTTCGCCGAGACATCATCTGGCAGGGGATGAAAAAGGCCGCGGGGATGAGCCGCGGCCTGATATTCGCTTATGCGAGGGGCATGCTTACTTCACAGTGAAGAACTTTTCGCCGGCGAGGCCGCACACGGGGCACTTGCCTTCGTGTTCGCCCTTGCTGATGAAGCCGCACACGGGGCAGATGTAGTAGTCGGCCACTTCGGTCACGGGGTCGTTGGCAACGTCCTTGTAGAGTTCAGCGTGCACGCCTTCGACCTTGCACACCATGTCCATGTACTTGGCGATGGCCATTTCTTCTTCGTTCTTGGCGTCGAGGATCATGGCGGGGTACATGTTCACGCATTCGTGAGTTTCGCCAGCAATGGCGGCCTGCAGGTTCTCGGCGGTGGTCTTCACTTCCTTGGCGTTGCGGAGGTGGGCGAGAGCGTGGATGGTTTCAGCTTCGGCAGCGGCGCGGAACATCTTGGCGGCCTGCTTGCAGCCTTCCTTTTCAGCCTGAGCGGCAAAGGCGAGGTACTTGCGGTTGGCCTGGGATTCACCGGCGAAAGCTTCCATCAGGTTGTCATAGGTCTTGCTCATAATTTCTCCTTGTGCGAAAAGACTTGAGCGCGTTGGCGTCAGTCTGTTGAAGTGGTCGTAAACAGGAACGATTTCTATTTAGCGAAATCGGGCCTCCTTGTAAAGCGTTTTTTTCGATTTTTCGAAAAATTTTATCTAATGAGTGGGAAAACGAGGAAAAATCATGGCGGCAGGATACCCGGTACCCGATCTTCCCCTTTTCGAGGGCAGGCTTTACCAGGCCGATGCCGCCTCCTGTACTGTGCGCTTTGAAGAAGAGATAAAGCGCAGCCGCTTCATCACCACCCTTGCCCATGCCGACAGCCGCGAGCGCGCCCTTGCCTTCGTGGATGCCATCAAGAAGGAATTCCCCGATGCTAGGCACAACTGCTGGGCCTACGCCGCAGGCCGCCCCGGCGATACCGCCCAGGTGGGGCAGAGCGACGACGGCGAACCCCACGGCACGGCAGGGCGCCCCATGCTCAACCAGCTTCTTTATGGCGGGGTAGGGGAGCTGGTGGCCGTGACCACCCGTTATTTCGGCGGCATCAAGCTCGGCACCGGCGGCCTGACCCGCGCCTATCAGAACGGCGTGAAGGAGGCGCTTCCCCTGCTTCCCGTCACTGAGAAGAAAGTGCTTTGCCGCGGCCTCGTGGAAGTGGACTACGCCCATGTGGATCGCTTCTACCGCCTCCTGCCCCAGTATCAGGCCCGTGTGGCGGGCGAGGACTTCGGCGCGAGCGCGCTGTTTACAGTTGAACTTCCTGAGGACCTTTTCGAAGCCTGCCGCGATGCCCTGCGTGAAGCTACAGACGGCGCGAGCGAGATGATGGACGCAGGCCCTGCAACGGAGGATATATGAAACGCATACTTATGATAGTCACCGGCGGTACCATTGCCTGCGAGCCTTCCTCCGACGGCCTCGTGCCGCGCCTGTCCGGCAAGGATATGCTGAGCGGCATCCCCGGCATCGCTTCCCTTTGCGAGATAGAGTCGCTGGAGCTCATGAACCTCGACAGCAGCAACCTCCAGCCTGAAGACTGGCAGAAGATGGCGCGCGCTGTGGCCGATAATTATGATGCCTACGATGGATTCGTCATCACCCACGGCACGGATACCATGGCCTATACTTCGGCGGCCCTGCATCTCATGCTGAAGAACCTGGGCAAGCCTGTGGTCATCACCGGCGCCCAGCTTCCCCTTTCCATGCCCGGCTCGGACGGGCTCTTCAACCTGCGCGACGCCTTTTTCACGGCCTGCGAAGGCGAGCCCGGCGTGTTCGTGGTCTTCCACGGCTCTATCATCGACGGAGCCCGCGCGAAGAAGATGTACACGGAGAACTTCGCGGCCTATGCCAGTGTGAACGCTCCTGTGGCCCAGTTCACCGCCCGCGGCATCGAATGGCGTGAACGGCGTCCCCGCCCGACTGAGCCCATGGAACTTGCCGCAGAACTCGAGACTCGCGTCTGCATCCTGAAGCTCGTGCCTGGAACCGACCCCAAGCTGCTCGACCTTGTGGTGGCGGCAGGCTATCGCGGCATCATCATAGAAGGCTTCGGTGCCGGCGGCGTGCCCAACGACGAGCGCGGCTCCTTCCTGCCCGCTATCCGCCGAGCTCTGGATCAGGGCATCACCATAGTCTGCGCCAAGTCGGAGGCCAAGCGGGCTTAGGAAGACAACATCATTTTTCAACTCCTTGGC
>JAZQMJ010000262.1:0-6896 GCA_045543435.1 Mailhella sp. | reverse complement strand
GGGGTCGAGGTCTATTCAGTCATCGCCCATATAGGCCATCTCTTCCGGCTTGAGGCCGTATTTCTCGCGGATGGCTTCCAGCTTGGGGAGCTTGGATTCGAAGCCGGCATGGAATTCCGTGACGCCGAGCTGGGACATGCGGGCAAGCACGCAGGGGTCGTTGCGCCCGGTGATGATGCCTATGCCTATGCCTGCGAGCATGGCCGTCTTGATGCCTATGCCGTCCTGGGCGTTGAAGCATTTGACGGGGTGGCCGTTCTCCTGGAAGTAGAGCTTCCCATCGGTGCAGACGCCGTCGACATCGAGTACAAGGAAACGAACGCGGGCCGCATCGCGGAAGGCGTTTTCATCGGCGGCGATGCCGGGGAAAAGCGCAGGATTTTCAATAGCCATGGGAACTCCGTTGTGGGAACTGCTTCAGTCCTTTTCTATATCCGCCTTTGAGCCGGGAGTCAAAGGCGGGTATCCCCCTTCGGGAAGCTCAGACGGAAAAGCCGCTCCCATGCGGGAACGGCTTCGGCATATCCGGCCTTTCAGTCTTTCAGCATGCGGCTGTTCAGTATCTCTGCGGCGGCGGCAGAACCGCCGAGGCGCGGGGCCAGCCAGTTCTGGAAGGCGTCGCGTACGTCTTTCTGCGGGCGCGGCGAGCTGGCCTGTTCGAGCATGATGTCGATGACTTCCCTGGGCGTGGCGGCTGTGCGCAGGAGGCCAGCCTGCTTGAGGCTGACATTGCCGCCCTCGCTGTTCATGGCCCAGAGGAAGTTCGAGGCAGAGGGGCCGATGCAGGGAACGCGGCCGCCGGCAAGGGATTCGAGGAAATTCTGGCCGCCCTGCCCGAAGCTCCCGCCTACGAAGACGGCCTGGGCGGAGGCGTAGAGGCGGGGCAGATCGCCGAAACGGTCCCATATGAGCACGCGGCCGCGCGGCAGGGTGAAGTTCTCCTCCATTTCCGTGACGAGGAGGGGAGAGAGGCCTATGTCGCCAAGGACGGACTTCCATGCATCCACACGATGCAGATGGCGGGGGACGACGATGATGCAGGCTTCCGGGCGTTCCTTGAAGATGAAGGGAAGCTGGCCGGGCAGGCGCGTCTCTTCCCCGCTTCGCACGGAGGCGAAGAGGAATACCGGACCTTCGGCGCGGAAGCTGTTCTCTTCCAGCGGCTTTTCGAGCATCTCGGCGGCAAGGTCGAACTTGATGTTCGGCATGGTCTGCGAGGGGCAGGGGAAGATGGCGGCAAAGCCGCGGCGGTCGTTTTCGGAGATGGCCGCGACTCCAGCCGGGGAAACGGCTTTCATGAGCGAGGAGAAGCGGCGGCCGAAGTTGACCGTGGAAGCCGTGATGCGGCCGTTCAGCACATGGACGGGCACGCCCTGCTCCCGGCATGCGGCCATGAGCGAGGGCCAGAGCTCGGTCTCAAGCAGGGCAACGATGCGCGGCCGGGCGAGCGCGACGGCCCGGCGGGCGATGTCGGGCCGGTCGAAGGGGGCGAAGCGCACGGCGAGCTTCAGGAGAGGATGGCTCTCCGCCAGCGCGGGCATGGCCTTTTCGATGACGTCGCGGCCCTGACGCGTCCAGGTGACGACGAGCACTCTCAGGGGCTGTCTGGGGTCCAGCGCCTTGCAGACGGAGACGGCGAGGCGGGCTTCGCCGCCGGACGCGGCCTGGAGCCATATGTCCACATTATGTTCGCCGGATGCCGGGGAGAAGTCAGGATCCAGCCAGTCCTCGGGGATGAACCGTTCGGACCAGCCGTCGGCAAGTCTGCGGCTCTTTTTGAGAAAGAGAAGAGCGGCTCGCCAGAGAAGGCTGTAGAAAAAGAAGAAAGGACGAGAGAAAACAGAAGATGCCATATAAGCCCCCTGCGGCCCACTATGCTACAGAGGGAGGAAAGGTGCAAGTCTGCAACGCAGGAGCGCCTCCCCTGCAAACTCAGAACGCGCAAGGCCGAGGGTCTGAACAGTGTCCAGAGCCTCGGCCTTGCGGATCATGGAGATGCTTGAGGGGAGGGATCACCTCCCTCTCAATATCTTAGAACTTGGTATCGTCGCCGCGCTTCTTGAGGGCCTGGAAGCCGCCGGCGGAGTTGACGGTCTTGATGCCCATGTTGCGGAGCTTGATCTGGGCTTCGTAGGCGCGGGTGCCGGTGTTGCACACGAGGGCCACGGGGCGGTCGGTGGGCACTTCGCCCTTGCGGGCATTGAACTCTTCCAGAGGCAGGGAGAGGTATTCGCCGGGGTGGCGTTCCTCGATGGGCTTGCTGGTCTTGGCGGGGCGGATGTCCACGAAGTAGTAGTTGTTGTTGTCGCGGTCTTCCCACAGCTTCACGAATTCATCGGGAGAGATGGAGTCGTGGAGGCCGCTGATGACGTTGTCGGTCACATTGGCGGCGGCGTTGATGACGTCCATGGCGCCGGCGAAGGGCGGGGAGTAGCACACTTCGAGGTTGGAGATGTCGTTGAGGGTGGGCTTGCCTATCTGCATCTGGGCGGCCACGGCGTCGGTGCGGGCCTTGATGGAGGAGCCGTCGGCGCTCATGCCCTGGATGCCGAGCACGCGGCGGGTCTGCCTGTCCACCACGAGGCAGATGCTGGCCACGCCATGGTTGGGGTAGAAGTGGGCCTTGTCCACGCCTTCCATGGTGACTTCCACGGCGTCGAAACCGGCTTCCTTGGCCTGCTGGACGGTGAGGCCGGCGCCGGAAGCGTACATCTTGTTCATCTTCACGCACCAGGAACCCACAGCGCCTTCGAACACGGACTGCTGGCCGCCGAGGTTGCAGCCGATGACGCGGCCCTGGCGGTTGGCCATGGAGCCGAGGGGCAGGTAGATGAAGCCGCCGGAGATGAGGTTGCGCACCACGACGGCGTCGCCGCCGGCATAGATGTCGGGGTCGGAGGTCTGCATGTGGCTGTTGACCATGATGCCGCCCTTGGGGTGGCAGAGCAGGCCGGCGTCAGCGGCCAGCTTGTCGTTGGGCTTCACGCCGACGGAGATGATGACCTGATCGGCGTCGATGGCCTGCTTGTCGGTGATGACCTGGCAGACGGCGCCGTCCTGGCCCTTGAGTTCCACGACCTTCTCGCCGCTGACCACAGTGATGCCGAAGTCTTCGAGGTCCTTGCGGGCCATCTGTGCGAAGGGGCGGCAGAAGCGGGAAAGGTTGCCGATGACGGTGACCTTGATGCCGCGCTTGGCGAGGGCCACGCCCATTTCGAGGCCGATGAAGCCGGTGCCGAGGATGACGGCGTTCTTGATCTGGCGGGCGGCGCACTGCTCTTCGATGGCCATGGCGGGCTCGAGGCCGTTGATGGCGGTGACGTTCTTCAGGTCAGTGCCGGGGATGGCGGGGATGATGGGGCGGGCGCCGGTGGCGATGACGAGCTTGTCGTACGACATGGTGCTCTGTTCGCCGGTCTTCACGTTCTCCACGAGAACGGTCTTGGCCTTGCGGTCGATGGAGAGGGCGCGGGTGTGGCAGATGGCCTTCACGTCCTTGAGGTCGTCGAAGAAGGCTTCGTCGCGGATGACGTTGGCGCCGGTGGTGCGCAGGCCGCGCACGCTGGAGACTTCGCCGCCCACGAAATAGGGGATGCCGCAGCCGCCGTAGGAAATATAGGTACCCTGATCGATGAGGGTGATGTTCGCGTCGGGCATGATGCGTCTGGCGCGAGTGGCGGCCTTGGTGCCGAGGGCGACGCCGCCGATGATGAGGATATTGAGGGACATGGTTTCTCCGAAGAAAATGTAAATGAAGGAAGGCGGCTCAGATGCAGGTGAGAGCGTTGTTCCTTAAGGAAAGCAGAACCCGCACTCGTAAAGCGCGGGGTCTGGAAAAGGGAAAGGAGGGGGAGGCGCGCTCCCCCTCAGAGGTCGTTCTTAGAACTTGTCGTCGTCGCCGCGCTTGCGGAGGGCGATGAAGCCGCCTTCGACGTTCACGGAGTCGATGCCGAGTTCACGCATCTTGAGCTGGGCTTCGAAGGCGCGGGTGCCGGTGTTGCACACCACGGCCACGGGGCGGTCCGTGGGGATCTCGCCCTTGCGGGCGTTGAAGTCTTCCAGAGCCAGAGCGAGATATTCGCCGGGGTGGCGTTCTTCGATGGGCTTGCCGGCCTTTTCGGGGCGGAAGTCGATGAAGTAGTAGTTGTTCTCGGCGCGTTCGTCCCACAGCTTCACGAATTCATCGGGGGTGATGCCCTTGTGGATGCCGCTGACCACGTTGTCGGCCACGTTGGCGGCGGCGTTGATGATATCCATGGCGCCGGCGAAGGGAGGAGCGTAGCAGACTTCGAGGTTGGAGACTTCATTGAGGGTGGGCTTGCTGCTCTGGAGCAGGGCGGCCACGGCGTCGGTACGGGCCTTGATGGCGGAACCATCGGTGCTCATGCCCTGGACGCCGAGCACGCGGCGGCTCTTCTGATCCACCACGAGGTTGATGCTGGCGTTGGTGTGGCCGGGGTAGAAGTGGGCCTTGTCGGCGCCTTCCACGCTGACTTCGATGGCGTCGAAGCCGGCGGCCTTGGCCTGGCGCAGGGTGAGGCCGGCGCCGGAGGCGTACATTTCGTTCAGCTTCACGCACCAGGAGCCGACAACGCCTTCGAAGGTGGCCTGGCCGCCGCCGAGGTTGGTGCCGATGACGCGGCCCTGGCGGTTGGCCATGGAGCCGAGGGGCAGGAAGGAGAAGTCGCCGGAGATGAGGTTGCGCACCACGACCACGTCGCCGCCGGCATAGATGTCGGGGTCAGAGGTCTGCATGTGGCTGTTGACCATGATGCCGCCGCGGGGATGGCAGAGGATGCCGGCTTCGGCAGCGATCTTGTCGTTGGGGGTCACGCCGATGGAGAAGATGACCTGGTCGGCGTCGATGACGCGCTTGTTGGTCACCACCTGGCACACGGCGCCGTTCTCGTCGCCCTTGAGTTCCTTCACGGCTTCGCCGCAGAGCACATGCACGCCGAGGTCTTCGAGGTCCTTCTTGGCCATCTGGGCGAAGTTGGGGCAGAGCTGGGCGGGGAGGACGTGGTCCATCATTTCGATGACGGTCACTTCGATGCCCCACATGTCGGCGAGGGCCACGGCCATTTCGAGGCCGATGAAGCCGGCGCCGATGATGACGGCGTGGCTGATCTGGCGGGCGGCGCACTGTTCCTGGATGGCCTTGGCGGCTTCGAGGCAGGTGACGGAAGTGACGTTCTTAAGGTCAGTGCCGGGGATGGGAGGGATGCGGGGGCTGGAACCGGTGGCGATGACCAGCTTGTCGTAGGGCATCTGGCTCTGTTCGCCGGTCTTGGTGTTTTCCACGAGCACGCTCTTGGCCTTGCGGTCGATGGAGAGCGCGCGGGTGTGGCAGATGGCGTTCACGCCCTTGAGTTCGCTGAAGAAGGCTTCATCGCGCACGACGCCGGCAACGGTGGTGCGCAGGCCGTTCATGTCGGCCACGTCGCCGCCCACGAAGTAGGGGATGCCGCAGCCGCCGTAGGAGATGTACGTGCCCTGGTCGATGAGGGTGATGTTGGCATCAGGCAGGAGACGCTTGGCACGAGCGGCGGCCTTGGGGCCGAGGGCCACGCCGCCGATGACGAGGATATTGAGAGACATAGGTAAAACCTCCAGAAATCTGGGTGTACTTAGCAGAAAAACTGTCGGCGCGGAGTTTATCAGCAAACATCATAAAATAGCAAGGCGATTAGGAGACGAAGAGGGCTCTTCACAAGCTCAAGTTTGGCCGAGTGGATGGACCTGTGAAAAAAAGATCAGTGAAAGCAGTTGGTTGACGTGGGGCGGCCGGAAGAGCTTTTTTTAGTTAAAAAATAAGGTGACAAGCTCCTCAGAAAAATTCTTTTAAAATTTTTCGAGGTGGGGCTTGTCAGTTTTGTCTGCTGGCGGCATTGGAGCATTCTTGTCGCAATATAGTATATTTACTTGATAATTTGAAAGTTAATTTAGTAACGATGGGTCCGCTGGGGACTGCATCTGCGCATTAAAGTAACGTTTCTGGCAGATATTTCAGGCAAGTTTTCAGTCAAAGTTGGCGGCACAATCTTGCCTCGAAGGCATGTGTGATATAAATTAGAGGTGATTGCTGGGAAGCCGGCAATCTGGCTGTGCAGATATGCACAGTACAGCAACATATGCAGGGATGCATACTGTGCAAAAGTGCATATGTTGCTGATGAATGACAACTTGCTGTTTTCATTCATAAAAACATGTGCTCGCAACTGAGATGGGGGCTGAGTCGTGTTTTGTGCATATCTTTGTGAAATAGCTAGCTTTTTTGGTTTTGGCATGCTTCTTGCTTATTAAGGAGCAGGTTTCAGTGAAAGCCGCGAGTCCGGTATGACGGGCTCCTGCCAAGGCAAGGAAGCCCGACCCCTCTCACGGAACGCCGCATATCAACCTTTTTGAAAGGAGAAACTCCGATGAGCGCAATTGAAATGCTCAACCCCGAAGCCTGTGAATGCCATTGCCCGCAGGAACAGCGTATCTTCGACCGTCAGCAGGGCAAGAAGGACATGTACTATGACTCTCACCGCCGCGTGATGGAACTGATCACCAAGTTCGATGGTCAGACTCCTTACATCGACGTTGAGCGCGCTCTGTACTTCACCCAGTCCATGAAGGAAACCGAAGGCCAGCCCCTCGTGCTCCGCTGGGCCAAGGCCCTCATGAACATCGCCAAGAACATCTCCGTCATCGTTCAGGACGGTCAGCTCCTCCTCGGCCGCGCTTCCGCTAAGGACGGCCGTTACGGCATCCTGTACCCCGAACTCGACGGCGACTTCCTTGACATCGCTGTGCGCGACCTGCCCACCCGTGAGCAGTCCCCCGCTAAGATCACTGCCGAAGACGCCAAGATCGTTATGGAAGAAATCGCCCCCTACTGGAAGGGCAAGACC
>JAZQMJ010000261.1:0-2573 GCA_045543435.1 Mailhella sp. | reverse complement strand
TCAAATGAGGCCGGGGAGGCGGAAAAGGCCGCGGAACCGCCCGAGCTCAGCTCGCCGCGGCCTGCCCCGGATCCATTCGATAAGTGGACCAGGCTGGAAGTCGCGGTCGAGGACGCGGAGAGGGACAGGCTGGAAGCAGTGCTGAAGAAATTCTTCATGAGGCAGAGCCGCAGCGTGCTGTCGGCGCTCGGAGCTGAGGCAAAGGCCGAGGGCGACGCGGACTGGTATGACGCGGAACGCTGGGACCGCGAGCTGTCGCAGGACCTGTTCAAGGTCCTGTACGACCTCGTCGACCGATATGGGCTCGACGTCATGCGGCAACTGGCCGAGGATCCCACGCAGTGGTCGGCCCCGCGCACCAAGGCTTACGTCCAAGCGGTCGCCGACGCCCGCGCCTACTCGATCAATCAGACTACCCTCAGGGACCTCATGAGAGCGATCGAGGGTGAGGGCAGCAAGACCCCCGCCGAGGTGTTTGACTATGCAGTGAGCTTCCGGTCCACTATCCTCGCAGACATGCTGTCGCGCGCCATGACCGGATTCGCGGCGCAGGAGGCTGTCCATCAGAGTGGTCGCGGCGACGTGTGGAAGACGTGGGTCGTGACGTCGGGCAACCCCCGGGACTCGCACGCTGCGCTCGCCGGCCAAGTCGTTCCCTTCGACGAGGCGTTTTCGAATGGAGCCAAATGGCCGGGGGACAGCGTGCTGGACATCGACGAGGTGGCGGGCTGCCAGTGCAGGTTCGACCTGCTTATACCTTAGGAGTGATAAAATGGAGAAGAAGGCATTCGATCTCATAGTTGGCGAGCAGGACGACCTCGGCGAGGGCGAGATCCTCGCTTACGCATCGACCTTCGACCGCGTCCCAGATTCCTATGGCGACATCGTGGCCCCCGGAGCGTTCGCCAAGACGCTCGACGACTGGCAGGCGTCCGGCAACCCCATCCCGCTGCTGTTCGGCCATCGCACCGACGACCCTCGCATGAACATCGGGCGAATCGTCGAGGCGACCGAAGACGAGCGGGGGCTGCGCGTCCGCGCCAAGTTCGACGAGTCGAACGAAGTGGCCGCATACACCCGCAAACTCGTCATGGAGGGTCGTCTGTCGAAGCTGAGCTTCGCATACGACACCATCGATGCCGCACCTGTGGTGCTGGATGATGGCACTCGTGCTCGGGAGCTTCGGGAGCTGAAGCTCTTCGAGGTGTCCCTCGTGCCTATCCCCGCGAATCCTCTCACTGAGGTCATCGACGCAAAGGACGCGCCGGAGGGCCTGACGAACGAGGAGTTCCGCGCAATGAGGGAAAATCCCGCTGCATTCTACGCAGCGGACGAGAAGCCTGTCGACGAGCAGCCTGTCAACGAGACGCCCGCGCTGGATGCGGAGACGAAGCGTGCGCTGCTGGACATCGTGTCGGTGATGGACCTCGCATGGTCGCATGCGGTCGAAGCTGCCGACGATATACTCGAGGGTCGGCTCGGTATCAAGCCCGAGGCCACAGAGGAGAAGGCCGCGGCGGAGAAGGCTGCGGCGGACGAACTCGCCAACGCCATCGACACGATCTCGACGCTCGCAGGGCGTCTGGATGACATCGCAGACATGATTGACGACATGGTGAAGCGCATCGCTGCGCTCGCCGAGCTTCCCGCGGGCGACGCGGCGAAGCAGGAATCTGATATCGAGGCCAAGCAGGCCGAGGACGAGGCGGACGAAACATCCGGCAACGCGGAGGACCCCGACGAGGGCAACGCGGAGGCCGAGGCGAAGAAAGCCGCAGTGCTCGCACGCATGGCACGATATATCGACATCAAGTCCGAGGAGGGACAGGATGACTAAGCAAGAGCAGAAGGCCGCGCTGCTGGTCGAGCTGAAGGGGCTAGTCCCCCAGGTCGAGGCCGGCGACGAGGCCGCAATGGTGAGGGCCGACGAGATCGCCGACGAGCTCGGCAAGATCGACGAGCACCTCGAGAAGGCCGCGGAGAAAGCCGCGGCGCTGTCCGCCATCTGGCAGACCAAATCGAATCGTTCGAAGGGAGCGACGAAGATGGAAAAGAAGAGCATCACCGAGCGCATCGGCGAAGCAATCGAGAACGCGGGCATCGTCCGCGGTCAGAAGACCGGTCACGCAGCCATCGAGCTGAAGGCCGCGACCGACACTGTGGTGTCCCCCAACCCGGGCGACATCGAGATCAGCGACCGCATCGTGGCTGTGCCTAACGGCCGCCTCCAGGTCAGGGACCTGTTCCCCACCGAAATGGTTTCGAGTCCCACCATCGGCTTCTATCAGATCACGACCGAGGGCACTGCTGACACTGTCGCAGAGGATGGCGCCAAGCCCCAGATGTCCGCGGCCGGCGAGCTCGTGACTACGAGCCTCAAGAAGATCGCGGCGATCTTGAAGATCACCGACGAGATGATGGAAGACTACCCCCGCCTCGTGTCGGTCATCCGCAACCGCGGAATCTATGCAAAAGACCTGTCCATGGAGGACCAGCTCCTCAATGGCACTGGGACCGGCGCGGACCTGACCGGCCTGCTGAACGCTGGAATCTCGACCGACACCTATGCCAAT
>JAZQMJ010000260.1:0-1777 GCA_045543435.1 Mailhella sp. | reverse complement strand
ATCTGCCCGTTGAGGTCCACTTCGCCCCAAAGCACACAGCGTTCGGGGAGCGGGATGTCGTAGAAGGAGGAGAGCAGGGCCGCCACGAGGGCAAGGTCGAGACCGGGTTCCTGCAGGCGCATGCCGCCGCCCACCTTGGCGTAGATGTCCACCTGGCCGAAGTTGAGGCGCAGATGCTTTTCCAGCACGGCGATGAGCAGATGCAGGCGGTTCACGTCGAAGCCGAGGCCGGTGCGGCGGGGGATGGAAAGATAGCTTCGCGTGGCGAGGGCCTGTATCTCCACGGCGAAGGGGCGCTGGCCGTCCACAGCCATGACCACGGCCGTGCCGCTCAGCGTGGTGTCGCGCGCGCCAAGGAAGAAAGTGGAAGGATCTTCCACTATCTCAAGGCCTTTCTGCATCATGCGGAAGATGAGCAGTTCCTGGTTTGGGCCGAAGCGGTTCTTGAGTACGCGGAGCATGCGGAACATCTCCCGGCGGTCGCCTTCAAGGGAGATGACAGTGTCCACCAGATGCTCGAGCAGGCGCGGCCCGGCGAGGGTTCCGTCCTTGGTCACATGCCCTACGAGCACAAGCGTGGTGTTGGAGCGTTTGCATCGCTCCACGAGTTCCGTGGAAACGGCGCGCACCTGGCTGACGTTGCCGGGCAGGCCTTCCGCGCTGTCGGAGGCGAGGGTCTGCACCGAGTCCACGATGAGCAGGGCGGGCGCGGATTCGGGCGTTTCCAGCAGGGGGAAGAGGTCTTCCACGCGGCTGGTGGAGACAGCGAGCAGTTCGTCGCAGAGCACGCCGAGGCGTTCGGCGCGGCCCTTGATCTGCGGAAGGGATTCTTCGCCGCTGGCGTAGAGAACTGTGCGCCCTTCCCGGGCCACGGCACCGGCCAGCTGGAGCAGGAGCGTGGATTTGCCTATGCCCGGTTCGCCGCCGACGAGTATGGCCGCCCCGGGGACGAAGCCGCGGCCGAGTATGCGGTCAAGGGCATCGAGCCCTGTGCCGAAGGCGGAATGGTCATGGCTGGCCACATGGGCGAGGGGCTGTATGCGGCTCGAGGCCGAGGTGAGCCTGCCAGCCTGCTTTGCCGACGAGGCCTGTGCCACGCGGGTGAGCTCCAGCGTGTTCCATTCCTGGCATTTCGGGCATTGTCCTTTCCATTGGGCGCTCTGCGCACCGCAGGACGTGCAGACATAGACTTCGCGTACTTTGGGCATGGCGTCTCCCATGAAAAGGCAGGCAGCAGGAAAAGGCGGATACGAAAAGACGGAGGGGAGCCCTCCGTCTTTCCAATCGTCTCGACGTATTATTTATCGAAAAGGCTGATGCGGCGCAGGTGGCGGCCGCCTTCGAACTGGGTGGAGAGAAAGATGTCCACCATGTTGGCGGCGATGCCGGGGCCGGAAACGCGTTCGCCGAGGCAGATGACGTTGGCGTTGTTGTGGGCGCGGCAGTAGGAAGCGTGGAATTCGTTGGTGCAGACGGCGGCGCGGATGCCGGGCACGCGGTTGGCGGCCATGCTCATGCCGATGCCGGTGCCGCAGACGAGGATGCCGAAGGCTTCTTCATTCTTGAGCAGGGCGTCGGTCACGGCCTGGGCCTTGAGGGGGTAGTCACAGCTGGCGGGATCGGAAGGGCCGAGGTCGTGGACGTCGTGGCAATTGTCCTTCAGGTGCTGGACGTGGAAAGTCTTCAGGTTGAAGCCGCCGTGGTCGGGAGCGATGGAGATGTTGCTCATTTCAGTCTCCGATTTTCCTGCGATGAAGGCCGCAGTCAGCCAAGCGAG
>JAZQMJ010000259.1:0-4186 GCA_045543435.1 Mailhella sp. | reverse complement strand
AAGCCGGCATGAAGTACGGCCTCGAAGTGTATTCTCCGCTGGACGACGAAGGCCGCTTCCTGCCTGCGGTGGAATTCTTCGCCGGTATGCAGGTCTTTGAAGCCAATCCTCATGTCATCGCCAAGGTGCAGGAACTCGGTCATCTTCTGGCCCGTCAGGACATCTCGCATTCCTATCCCTGCTGCTGGCGCTGCAAGAGCCCCGTCATCTTCCGCGCCACCACCCAGTGGTTCATCGGCATGGAACCCAATGACCTGCGCAAGAAGGCCCTCGCCGCCATCCAGAACGATGTGAAGTGGATCCCTGCCTGGGGCCAGAATCGCATCTACAGCATGATCGAGACCCGCCCCGACTGGTGCATCTCCCGCCAGCGTCTCTGGGGCGTGCCGATCCTCGCCCTCATCTGCAAGGACTGCGGCGAAGTCTGGAACGATCCCGAATGGATGCGCGACATCGCCGGCCGCTTCGCCACCCATCCCACCGGCTGCGACTACTGGTACGAACACGACGTGGACACCATCGCCCCCGCTGACCTCGTCTGCCCCCACTGCGGCGGCAGGCACTGGGAAAAGGAAGACGATATCCTCGACGTGTGGTTCGACTCCGGCACCAGCTTCGCCGCTGTGATGGAACAGCGCATCCCCGGTTCCGTGCCCGTCGATATGTACCTCGAAGGCTCCGACCAGCATCGCGGCTGGTTCCACAGCTCCCTGCTCGCCGCCATGGGCACCCGCGACATCGCCCCCTACAAGTCCGTGCTGACCCACGGCTATGTGGTGGACGGCAACGGCCGCAAGATGTCCAAGTCCATCGGCAACGTCGTGGCTCCCCAGGAGATCATCGAGAAGTACGGCGCTGAACTGCTCCGCCTCTGGGTGGCTTCCGTGGACTACCGCGAAGACGTGCGCTACTCCGAAGAGATCATGAAGCGCCTCGTGGACGCCTACCGCCGCATCCGCAACACCTGCCGCTACCTGCTCGGCAGCATCCACGACCTCAAGCCCGCCGACATGGTGTCCTTCGCCGACATGCAGCCCCTCGACCGCTACGCCCTGAGCGTGGTGGCCGCCGCCCATGAAGCCGCCGACACCGCCTACCAGGAATGCGAATTCCACAAGGTGTTCCAGGGCCTGCACAACGTCTGCTCCACTGACCTCTCCGCCTTCTACCTCGACGTGCTGAAGGACCGCCTGTACTCCTCTCTGCCGGACAGCGCCGAACGCCGTTCCGCCCAGAGCGCCCTGTACCAGATGGTCCTCATCATGCTCCGCGACATGGCTCCCATCATGAGCTTCACCGCTGAAGAAGTGTTCCGCTACCTGCCCGACGCCCTCAAGCCCGTGGACGCCGAAGGCAAGCCCGTGGAGACCGTCTTCGCTCTGCCCGCCGTCGATACCGCCGCTTTCCGCCTCTCCGACGACGAGCGCGGCGCCTGGGAAATGGTCATGGACATCCGCGCCGGCGTCACCCGCGCCATCGAACCCCTCCGCAAGGAAGGCGTGGTGGGCCATGCCCTCGATACCCACATCACCCTCTATGTGAACGAAAAGCTCCGCGCCGCCATCGAAGACAGCGGTGCCGACATGCGTTCCATCTGCATCGTGTCCCAGCTCGAACTGGCCGACTTCAAGGACGCTCCTGAAGCCGCTCTCGCCACTGCCCAGCTCGACGAATGCCCCGGCCTGGCCGTTGGCGTGCGCAAGGCCGGCGGCGACAAGTGCGAACGCTGCTGGATGTACTCCGAAGAGCTTGGCACTGACTCCGAACATCCCACGCTGTGCCCCCGCTGCGCCGCTGTGATGCAGGAACTCGGCGTCGAGGCCGGTGAATAAGGTGGCGGACAGCCGCTGGAAGATACTTTCCGCCGTGGGGCTGGTCTGGCTCGTGCTGGACCAGCTCACCAAGGCGGCGGTAGCGGCCTGCATCCCGCTGAACCATGGCTTCAGCGTGATCCCCGGCTTCTTCGACCTTGTCCATGTGCTGAACCGCGGTGCCGCCTTCGGCTTCCTGAACAGGAGCGATACGGACTGGCAGTTCTGGCTCTTCCTCGCGGCCGCCGTGGCCGTGACTGTGGTCATCATCGGCATGGTGCGTACGGCGGCCTACAGCCGCCTGTTCTTCTTCGGATGCGGCAGCATCCTGGGCGGCGCCATAGGCAACCTCATCGACCGCGTCCGCGCCCGCGCCGTGACGGACTTTCTGGATATCTATGTGGGGCAGTGGCACTGGCCCGCATTCAACGTGGCCGACATAGCCATCTGCCTCGGCGTTGCCGCCGCAGGCTTCGTGATCCTGCGCGAGGCCCGCGATGAAGCGCGGCAGAAGGGAGAATGATATGCTCATTTCCGATCTCACTGAAACTCAGATGATGATGCTCGTTCTGCCCATACTGCCGAACATGTGGGCGCTCAAGCACTGCTTCCACCACGACTTCCCCACGGAAAAGGAGAAGTTCCGCTGGATGATGGCCTGCGTCTTCCTGCCCTGCATCGGCGGCCTCGCCTACATACTCGTGGGCCGTCGCCACGCCAGCAAGGATAAGATCGACGTCTTCGAACGCTACGGCAAGAAGGATACTGCGGCCGCGGCGGAGCAGGAAGCTCCCAAGGCCGAGCCGGAAGTCATCGAGGCTGAGAAGGCTTTCGAAGACGATCCGCTCCCTGAAGGCCGTGCCCGCGCTCCCTGGGACGATGAACCCGCCGAAAAGGCCGACGCTCCCCGCCCCGTGGCCAAGGAGTGGGACTTCGGCTGCCCCGAGGATGCGCGCAAGAACTGAAATCTGCCGGAAGGCTCCCCTTTCCGAGCATTCTTTTTTCCCAGGAGAAAGATCATGGAACTGATGAAATTGGGCCGCGCCCTTGCCCTCGTGTCGCTTCCCCTGATGCTGACTGCCTGCGTCTCCACCAGCGACCATAAGGCTCTTCAGGCTCAGGTGAGCCAGATGAACCGCCAGATGAGCACCAGCCAGACCAGCCAGGCCGACAGCTGGTCCCAGCTTCTTGAACTGCGTCAGGAAGTAGCTGAACTGAAAGGCCAGATAGATACCCTGAACATGGCCCTGCAGAAGGTGGGCGGCGCTGAGAAGCTCGCCGAGACCCAGGTGGTGCACGGCCGCGCCCTGCACCTGCTCGAAAGCCAGATGGCTCTCGATCTCCAGCTCGGCGTTCCTGCCTCCGAAGCTCCTGCGCCCGATACCAGCGGCATACCCGCTGAGTTCGCCGCTCTGCCCGTCATGGCTCCTTCCACGGATACGGCTCCCGTGGCTCCTGCCGCGGCCCCTGTCCAGCCTGCCAAGACGGCCGATATGGCTCAGGCCCTGTACGACAACGGCATGAACCTTTTCAATACCCGTCAGTACCAGGCCGCCCACAAGTCCTTCAGCGACTTCACCAAGACCTACGGCAAGCATCAGCTCACGTCCAATGCCTGGTTCTGGCAGGGCGAATGCAATTACCAGATGAAGAACTACGCCGGCGCGGCTCTGGCCTACGAGAACGTCATCGCCGGCTTCCCGAACAGCGCCAAGGCCCCTGCTTCCTACCTCAAGCAGGGCATGTCCTTCCTCCAGCTGGGCAAGAAGGCCGCCGCCAAACAGCGCCTGCGCGAACTGACCAAGAAGTTCCCCAAGGCTCCTGAGGCCTCCCGCGCCAAGCAGGTCATCAAGGAAAACAAGCTGTAAGAAAGCATAGCTTTGAAATGAAGAAAGCGCCGTATCTGAAGGGATGCGGCGCTTTCTTTTATGTGTACTATTAGATTGAACTAACTTAATTCGCGGAAGTGAGCTTGAGGCCTATGAGGCCGGCCAGGATGCAGAAGATGCTGAGCATGCGCCAGAATTCGGCAGGCTCTTTGAAAAGGATGATGCCAAGGACGGCAGTGCCGACAGCGCCAATGCCTGTCCAGATGGCGTAGGCCGTCCCCAGCGGAAGGGAGCGCATGGCAAGGGCGAGGAGCCATACGCTGAGGGCCATGGTCACGGCTGTGAAGGCTGTCCAGCCCCAGTGGGAGAATCCGTGGGAAAGCTTCATGCCCACGGCCCAGCACATTTCGAATATCCCGGCAAGAAAAAGATAGACCCAAGCCATACGGCCTCCAGACAGTTTTGTCGGGGCCGTCCCCGGACTTGTAAAAAAAACATCGGGTCGTCCCGAGTCTGTGCCTTGTTCTGCCTTATAAAAGTCTTTGG
>JAZQMJ010000258.1:0-1709 GCA_045543435.1 Mailhella sp. | reverse complement strand
GAGGCGGGCGGCCACGGCTTCGGCTTCGGCGGAGACCATGGCGGCTTCACAGCCCACCATGGTGAAGATGCCCTTGACGCGGGGCATGGCGTTGAGCGTGGAGGGCACGAGAGCGAGCATGGTCTCGCCCAGCAGAGTCTGCAGGACTTTGGGGCGGGGGGAGGGCATGCGGGTGCCCTTGCCGGCGGCAAGGATGAGGGGATCTATATACATGATAACTCCTTACATGAGGGGGCGGCCTGCGGCGCATACTGCGAGCCCGAAGGCGAGGAGCAGGAAGCCGCACAGGCGCAGGCGGTCGACTGGCTGTTCGGCGAGCTTGAGGACCATGTCCCGCATTCCGTTCGGAGAGACGAGCCAGAGCAGGGCCTCTATGCAGCAGGCAAGGCCGAGAGCCATGAGGAAAAGGGAGAAGTTGAAGTCCATCTGTGCAGTATCCTAACTATCGGAGGACTTGTAAAGGGGCTTTTGCCTGCACCAAGTGGGGAAAATGCTTGCGAAGAATGCAAAATGCGGTCAAAACGAAGGGAAGTTTCCCCTCATTTCTTTTCAGGAAAGGATATCATGGTCACTTTCGTATCCGTGCTCAAATATGAACAGCTCAAGGTCAACAAGGCGCTGGAACAGGAACTGGCCGCTATGCCCGCTCCCCTTCGCGATATCGTGAGCCATGTGCTCATGGCCGGAGGCAAGCGCCTGCGCCCCCTGCTCACCCTTCTTTCCGCCCGCCTTTTCGGCGCCGAAGGGCCTCAGCTTTATGAGCTGGCTGTCATTCCCGAGATGATACATGTGGCCACGCTCCTGCACGACGATGTCCTCGATCAGGCCGAATCCCGCCGCGGCCGCAAGTCGGCCCACCTCATCTACGGCACGGCTCCTGCCATCCTTGCCGGCGACGCGCTCCTCGCCGCCGCCAGCCACAAGACGGCCGCCTTCAATATCCCTTCCCTGCTGACCTGCGTTTCCGAGGCCGTCCTCATGACCGCCGCCGGAGAGGCCCATGAGATAGCCCTCCAGGGTTCGCTTTCCCACAGCCTCAAGGAATATATCGACATCGTGGCCGGCAAGACCGGCTGGCTGCTCAAGGGCTCCTGCCGCCTCGGCGCTCTCTACGCCGGAGCTACGGAAGAGCAGGTGGAAGCCATTTCCGAATACGGCCTCAACCTCGGCATAGCCTTCCAGATCGTGGACGACGCCCTGGACTTCGCCGATGAAGCCGTGACGGGCAAGCCCACGGCCGGCGACATCATGGAAGGCAAGTACACGCCTCCCATCATGAAGTATGTGGACTTCCTTTCCAGCGGCGAGCGCGACATCTTCCGCGAAAAGTTCAAGAACGGCACCTTCACCGATGAGGACCGCCTCCGCATAGCGGCCGACATACGCCGCCTCTGCTTCGATGCCGAGGCCCGCGCCATGGCTGACCAGTACCTCGACAAGGCCCAGGCCTGCCTCGATACCCTGCCTCGCCGCTTCGAGCAGAAAGTCTTCCGCGAAGCGCTGGAATTCGTGCGCAACCGCAAGTCCTAGGAGATAGCCGGATGGCCTATTTCCGTGTGATGACGGCCCAGCTCGAAAAGATCTATGCCCTGCTGGACAGGGACGAGGATTGGTGCATCCTCATCAATGCAGACCCGGACGCCATCGGCAGCGCCATGGCCCTTTCGCGCATCATCCGTTCCCGGGTGAAGAGCGTAAGTCGGATCGTA
>JAZQMJ010000257.1:0-3412 GCA_045543435.1 Mailhella sp. | reverse complement strand
AGGCCAGCCGCGCCCGCACGGAACAGTCCTTCTTTGTGGACAAGGCCGAGATAGTGGCCAACGGCTACGACCTTTCCATCAATAAATACAAGCAGGTGGAATACGCGCCTGTGGAATACCCCTCCACGCAGGAGATCATGGCCGAACTGCACGAGCTGGAAATGCAGATTTCCGAAGGGCTGGCCGAACTGGAGGAGATGCTGTGATGCTGGAAATGAAAAGTGTTGGCGATATTTGCCAGCTCATCAACGGCTACGCATTTAAACCCTCAGACTGGTCTACTGAGGGAACTCCCATCGTGCGTATTCAGAATTTGAATAATGAGTCAGCAGAATTTAATTACTTCAAAGGTAAACTTGATAAAAAATACTATATCGACAGTGGAACGTTACTATTTTCTTGGTCTGGAACTCCCGGAACGTCATTTGGAGCTTTCCTTTGGGATAGAGGATATGCTGTCATTAACCAACATATTTTTCGAGTCATACCAAGTAATGAGGTAAATATCGGCTATCTTAAGTTTGCATTGAATGGAAAGCTTTGCGATATTATTGCCAAATCCCATGGAGGAGTTGGGTTACAGCATATCACCAAAAAAGAACTTGAGAAAATAACTCTTCCCATACCTTCAATAAATATTCAGCAGGATATCGTTCAGAAATTTAACGCTGTAGAACGTCTCTTAGAAAAAAGAAAGCTTCAACTCTCCAAGCTCGACCAGCTCGTTAAAGCGCGGTTTGTTGAGATGTTTGGAGACGTTGAAAATAACATATTTAACTTTCAGATAGGCTCCATTGGAAATTCCTGTTCGTTGAAAAGTGGCACGAGTCTACCTTCTGATATTGAGAACGAAGGTGGAACTATCCCATATGTAAAAGTGGCGGACATGAATTTTCCAGGCAATGAACGATATATTACCACATCTTCTCGGTATGTAACAGCACAAACAGCAGGAAAAGGAATCTTTCCTGCTGGTTCAGTTGTCTTTCCCAAAAGAGGTGGTGCTATTGGAACAAATAAAAAGCGTCTTACTCAACGTCCTATTTGTGCGGACTTAAATGTGATGGGGGTAATCCCTGGAATCGGAATTAATCCTTATTACCTCTTAAGCTATTTTGATACGGTAGATTTGGGATCACTTGATAACGGGTCATCTGTACCACAAGTAAATAATAAGGATATAGCCCCTCTCAAACTTTTGCTTCCTCCTCTTTCTCTCCAAGAAGAGTTTGCCACCTTCGTTCAGAAGGTCGATAAAACTAAAACGGTAGTGAATCAGAGCTTGGAAAAACTGGAAACGCTGAAAAAATCTCTGATGCAGGAGTATTTTGGATGACACCCGACGACATTAATTCTTGTTTTTCTTTATCACCAGCTTTTGCAGCTTTAGCAGGTAGTCTTGTTGGTGCTTTCACAACTGGATGCATAGCCCTGTTGCAGTTTCGTCATACTGCCAAAGAAAATCAAAAAGCATGGGAACGGCAAGAAACTAGCCGAAAAGAAGAACGTTTTTTCGAGAAAAAAGCCAAAGCCTATGAAGAATTTTTTGAGGCATTTGATGTATTAAGCAATATTAATAGAGAAAATTTCAGACAGGTATTTGCGCCAATTGCTTTTAAAATAGCCTTATACAGCCCTCCACATATAAAAGAATGTGTCAGAGAAATATATGATGCAAATATTAAAATTATAAAGATGACCGATAAAAATGAAGATTTTCATAAAGAAACAAAGAAAACTTATAAACTATTTAAAAAAATGAGAGATTTAATGATAGAAGATATAAAATCTCATATTCTTACAAACGATAATCGTAAAAGTTAATTCTATACGATTTTATTTTTCTAGAGGAGTCCCCCTATGGCCAACTTCGACTTTCTTAAAGACCGCAAAGAGTTCGCCATGTTCGCCGCCTCTGCCATGGAAGCGGAAAAGGTCTTCGCGTCCGCCCCGGCCATGTGCGCCATCGGCTGCCGCAAGGCTCTCGAACTGGCCGTGAAGTGGGTCTATACTGTCGATAAGGCCATACAGGCTCCGTATAAAGACAATCTCTCCGCACTCATACACGAGTACACCTTCAAGAAACAGCTCGACCCTACGCTGTTCGGCAAAATCAAGCATATCGTGGAGTTCGGGAACACCGCCGTCCACACCAGCAGGACTGTGCCTTCCGGCATCGCCATGCTGGCCCTCAAGGCGCTGTTCGAGTTCATCCAGTGGGTCGATTACTCCTACGGCAAAGACTACACGCCCCGCCGCTTCGACGAGGCCGCCGTGCCGCGTGAGCAGGTTGCGCTCGACATCCAGAAAATCAAGGAGCAGGAAAGCCTGCTCGGCGAGAAGGACGCGGAAATCGAAGCCCTGCGCCAGAAGCTCGCCGAACTCGCGGACGCCTACAGCTCCGAAAAAGCCCGCAATCAGCAGAGCCGCGTCATCGAGCTGGAAGACCTTTCCGAATTCAAGACCAGAAAGCTCTATATCGACGCTATGCTCCTCGGCATGGACTGGGAGCTGGAAGGCCCGAACGCCGACGTGTCGCAGGAATTCGAGGTCGAGGGCATGGCCGGTGTGCTGGGGCAGAAAGGCTTTGTCGATTATGTGCTCTGGGGCAGGGACGGCAAGCCCCTCGCCGTGGTGGAAGCCAAGAAGGCCAGCAAAGACCCGAACACGGGCCGCATTCAGGCCGCGCTCTATGCCGACTGCCTCGAACGCCGCTTCGGCCAGCGCCCGGTGATGTTCACCACCAACGGCTTCGAGACCTTCTTCTGGGACGATGCCGAAGGCCCCCAGCGCCGCGTGAGCCGCATCTTCAGCAAGGCCGACCTTGAGCGCATCGTGGGCCGCCGCGCCGCGCTTCGCCCGCTGGAAAACGTGCCCATCAGCCCCGCCATCACCGACCGCTATTACCAGCAGGCCGCCATACGCGCCGTGTGCGAAGGCATAAGCCGGGGCGAACGCAAGCACTTGCTCGTGATGGCCACCGGCACGGGCAAAACGCGCACCGCCGCCAGCCTTGCCGACGTTTTGAGCCGCGGCAACCGCATCACGAACGTGCTCTTTCTGGCGGACAGAACCGCGCTTGTCGCTCAGGCCCGCAACGACTTCAAGAAGTACCTGCCGGATATGTCGCTGTGCAATCTCTGCACCACCAAGGACGACAAGGCCGCGCGTATCGTCTTCTCCACCTATCCGACAATCATGAACGCCATCGACCGCGCCAAAACCAAGGACGGCGGCACGCTGTTCACGCCCGCGCACTTCGACCTTATTGTCATCGACGAGAGCCACCGGAGCATTTTCAAGAAGTACCGCGCCATTTTCGAGTATTTCGACGCCATTCTCGTGGGCCTCACCGCCACGCCCAAAACCGAAGTGGATAGAAACACTTATGATTTCTTCGAGCTGGAAACCG
>JAZQMJ010000256.1:0-11934 GCA_045543435.1 Mailhella sp. | reverse complement strand
CCTCGCTGAGTGCCTAGGGGCGATTCTCATAACACCGTTGCACCCTTGGGAAAAACAGGGTATAAAAAGCAAATCACATCAGAATATAAGGAGTGCTGTTTTGCGTATCCTTGCCATATCCCTCGCCTGTGCGGCCGCCCTTTTTGCCGCCCAGCCCGTTTTTGCCGCCCCTGTTTCCCGCGTCGTCGCCGTCGTCAACGGCGACATGATCACCAGCCGCGAGCTCGACAGGGCCGTACAGCCTGAATTCATCGGCCAGCAGATAGACCCGAAGAAGAGCCCCGAAATGGCCGACATGGTCCGCAAGGCCGTGCTCGAACGCATGATAGAAGATAAGATCATGCTCCAGCAGGCCGCCAAGGACGGCATCAAGATAAGCGACGAGCAGATCGACCAGGCCTTCGAAGCCCTGGTGACGGAAAGCGGCCTTTCCCGCGAGGCCTTCCTCGCCAAGATGAAGAAGGAAGGCTTCACCGAGAAGATGCTCCGCGACCAGGCCCATGCCCATATCGCCCGCCAGCGCGTGATGAACCGCAACGTGGTGAAGAAGGTCGTGGTCACGGAAGAAGAGGTCAACGAATACTACCGCAAGAACATGGCCGGCTTCGCTGAAAGCCGCGCCCATGTGGCCCTCATCGTCTATGCCCCTGACACCAACGCCGAAAAGTGGGCGGCGGACATCGCTTCCGGCAAGGTCTCCTTCGCCGAAGCCGCCCGCAAGGTCTCCGTCGGCCCCAATGCCGAAGAAGGCGGCGACATGGGCGTCATGGCCATTTCCGACATGGCCCCCGGCATGGCGCAGGTGGTCTCCGGCCTGAGCAAGGGCGCTGTTTCCCCTCTGCTCCCCCTCGGCGAGGCCAAGGGCCAGGTCATGCTCATCGACCTTGAAGAGGGAGAAGGCGCGGCAGACGCCAAGCCCGATGCCGATACCGCCCGCCGCATCGAAGGCATTCTCCGCAATCCCCGCGTCCAGGAACGTTTCCAGCAGTACACCACCGAGCTTCGCCAGAAGGCTCTCGTGGATATCCGACTCTGAGGCAGGCCATGACTCTCGCAGAACTGGGTTCCAAGCTCCGGGAGGCCCGGGAGGCGCGCGGCCTGACCGTGTCCGATGTGGCTGACCGGCTCAAGATTCCGGGACGCATACTGCACGGCGTGGAAGAAGCTTCGGACAGGCTGCCGCGTACCGTTTACGTCCATCATTTCATCAAAGACTATATCAAGCTCCTCGGCTTCACCGCCGCCGAAGCCAAGGAATGGACCAGCTCCCTCGAAGGCTTCGAGAACATCTCGCGCCCTGCGCTCAGCGAGAGCCAACCCTTCACCTCGGTGAAGCCCAGCATGCTCCCCGCCGTGCTTTCCGGGCTCTTCAAGGTGGCTGTCACGGCCGTGCTGGCCTTTGCCGTGTATTCGGCCTATGTGCATTTCTTTGCCGGGCGCGACTACGAGGAAGTGCCGAGCCTGCCCATGCAGGAACAGGCCGCTCCCGCGCCTGAGGCCGCCGCTCCTGCCGTGAAGCCCGAAGCCGAGGCCAAGGCCCCCGAAGCTCCTGCCGCCCCTGCGGAAGCCCCCGCAGAGCCTGCGGCTCCGGCTCCTGCCGCCCCCGTGTGGGACGCCCCCGCCGCCCAGCCCGAAGCTCAGGAAGAAGGCCCTGCCGTGACGCAGGCCATGCCTTCCGCCGCGGAAGACGCGCTCCCCCAGAGTTCCGCGTCCCTCGTGAGCCAGATGATACCTGCCGAGCTGACCAGCGAGCCCGCCGCTCCCGCCGCTCCGGCCGAAGAGCCGCTGGCGGCCCTGCCCGAAGGCATGCACCATGTGGAAGTCATCGCCGACGGCGGCGACTGCTGGATGGGCTTCGAGCCCGACGGCGGCAAGCAGCAGAGGACGCTCCGCAAGGGCGATTCCTTCACCATGACCTTCCGCGATTCGCTGGTGGTCAAGCTGGGCCATGCCGCGGCCGTGCGCGTCATCTACGACGGCAAGGAGCTGGAACGCTCCGCCTCCACCCGCGTCGTGACCCTGCGCTTCCCTCCGGCGGAGTAGCAGGCCGCCATGCAGTGGACCGATGAAGCCATAGTGCTTCGCATAGGAAAATTCAGGGAAACGGACCTCTGGGTCCGTTTCCTTTCTCGTGAGAAGGGGCTGGTCACGGCTTTCGCCTTTGGCGGGAGCAGGAGCCGCCGCCGCTTCACGGGCTGCCTCGACGTGTTCAACGTCATCAGCGTGAGCGTGGCCTCCTCGCGCGACGGGCGCTTCCTCAATATGCGGGAAGCCACCCTGCTCGAAGGCCCGGAACGCCTGCGCCGCGACTGGCAGAGGCAGGGCATGGCCGCCAACTGCGTGCGCTTCCTCGAAGCCATGGACGTGCCGCCGGACAACGCCGGGGCCGCCTTCGAGCTCATGCGAGGCACCATGCATCTTCTGGAGCAGGAAGGCGCGGCCCTCACGCCGCTCACGCCCATGCTGTTCCGCTTCCGCCTTGCGGCGGACCAGGGCTATGTGCCCGATCTCGCCTCCTGCGCGAGGTGCGGCCGGCCACTTGCCGGCCTCCAGCGGGTGGACTTCGTAGTGGGGGAGGGCGCGGCCTGCTGCCCGGAATGCCGCCGCTACGGAGACATGAGCCTTTCGCTGGGGCAGGAAGCTCTTGACGTTCTTGCCAAAGTGAAGGAATACTCACCGGAAGCATGGGAGTCGCTCAGCCCCTCGCCCGAAAGCGCGAGGCAGGCGTCGCGCCTCATCGATGCCTTCGTTCGCTATCATCTCGGCCTTGATTGGATCAACGGCCGGTTCAAAGCCATGTGACGAGCATGGCGGCGCGGGAAAGCCGCGCATCGGCAGGGCGGAAAGCCTGCGCCGTACCACGCCGGAGGGGACGCCTTCCGGCGAATTTCAGGAGAGCAATATGAACTTTCAGGATGTCATCCTCACCCTGCAGGACTTCTGGGCCAAGCAGGGCTGTGCCGTTGTCCAGCCCATGGACATCGAATGCGGCGCGGGTACCTTCAACCCGTCCACCTTCCTGCGCGTGATCGGCCCTGAGCCCTGGGCCGCCGCCTACGTCGAGCCTTCCCGCCGCCCCACCGACGGCCGCTACGGCGACAACCCCAACCGCCTCCAGCACTACTTCCAGTTCCAGGTCATCATGAAGCCTGCTCCTGCCGACCCCCAGCAGCTGTACCTCGACAGCCTCAAGGCCATCGGCATCGACCCTGCCAAGCATGACATCCGCTTCGTGGAAGACGACTGGGAATCCCCCACCCTCGGTGCCTGGGGCCTCGGCTGGGAAGTGTGGCTGAACGGCATGGAAGTCTCCCAGTTCACCTACTTCCAGCAGGTGGGCGGCATCGACCTCGCCCCCGCTTCCGTGGAATACACCTACGGCCTCGAACGCCTCACCATGTACCTGCAGGGCGTGGAATCCGTGTATGACCTGAAGTGGAACGACAAGATCACCTATGGCGACGTGTACCACCAGAACGAATACGAGCAGTCCTGCTACAACTTCGATCATTCCGACGCCGCCATGCACCTCCAGCATTTCAACGACTTCGAGAAGGAATGCCTGCGCCTCATCGACGCCAAGCTTCCCCTCCCTGCCTACGACTACTGCATGAAGTGCTCGCACACGTTCAACCTGCTTGACGCGCGCGGCGCCATCTCCATCACGGAACGCGCGGGCTACATCGCCCGTGTGCGCACGCTGGCTTCCGGCGTGGCCCACCTCTATGCCGCTCAGCGCGAAGCCATGGGTTATCCCATGCTGAAGAAGGGATAGTACCATGAGTCATTTCGTCCTCGAACTCGGCGTGGAAGAGATCCCCGCCCGTTTCCTCGCTTCCCTCGAACGCGAACTCGGTTCCCGTTTCGCCGCTCTCTTCGAAGAGAACGGCCTCACCTATGACTCCCTCGAAGTGAGCACCACCCCCCGCCGTGCCGTGATGCATGTGCGCGGCCTGCTCGAAGCCACCCCCGTGCGCGAAGAAGTGGCCCTCGGCCCGTCCGTGAAGGCCGCCTACGACGCCGAAGGCAACCCCACCAAGGCCGTCCTGGGCTTCGCCCGCGGCCAGGGCGTGGACGTGGCCGACCTCTTCCAGCAGGAGACCCCCAAGGGCATCTATGTGGCCGCCCGCAAGACCGTTGGTGGAGCTTCCGCCTCCTCCATCATTGCCGAAGCCGCTCCTGCCATCATCGGCGCCCTGCCTTTCCCCAAGCGCATGCACTGGGGCGAGAGCCGCTTCCTCTTCGCCCGTCCCCTGCGCTGGGTGCTGGCCCTCATGGACAAGGAAGTGGTCTCCTTCAAGGTGGCCGACCTTGAATCCGGCCGCATGACCACCGGTCACCGCGTGCACGGCAAGGGCCCCCACGAAGTGGCCTGCGCCTGCGAATACGACAAGGTGCTCGCCGAGAAGTGCGGCGTGACCGTTTCCGGCGCTGAACGCCGCAAGGTGGTCATCGAAGGCGGCGACGAGCTCGCCAAGACTGTGAACGGCCGCGTCATGTGGAAGGAAAGCCTGCTCGACGAAGTGCAGGGCCTTTCCGAACATCCCGTGCCCGTGCTCGGCGACTTCGACCCCAGCTTCCTCGAACTGCCCGGCATCGTTCTTCTCACCAGCATGGAGACCCATCAGAAGAGCTTCGGCCTCGCTGGCGAAGACGGCAAGCTCCTGCCTCACTTCCTCACCGTGTCCAACGTGTCTTCCCTCGAGCCCGCCCTCGTGAAGAAGGGCTGGGAACGCGTGCTCCGCGCCCGCCTCGAAGACGCCCGCTTCTACTGGAACACTGACATGAAGGCTTCCTTCGACGTGTGGAAGGAAAAGCTGGACCATGTCATCTTCCTCGGCCCGCTCGGCTCCATGGGCGACAAGTGCCGCCGCCTCGAAGCCCTCTGCCAGTGGCTCGCCGCCCAGCCCGGCATCGCCGGCGGCAAGGTGGCCGCTGAGTCCGCCGCTGTGGCCGGCCGCTGCGCCAAGGCCGACCTCGTCTCCCAGATGGTGGGCGAGTTCGACACCCTGCAGGGCATCATGGGCACTATCTACGGCCATAAGATGGGTCTCGACCCCGTGGCCGCCGACGCCCTCGCCGAACAGTACCTGCCCGCCGGTCCTGAGACCCCCGTGCCCGCCACTGACCTCGGCGCCATCCTGTCCATGGCCGACAAGGCCGACACCCTCGTGGGCTGCTTCGGCCTCGGCAACATCCCCACCGGCGCCGCCGACCCCTTCGCCCTGCGCCGCTGTGCCCTCGGCATCGCCCGCATCCTCATCGAAAAGGGCTGGCGCCTGCCCGTTGAAGAATTCTTCGCCAAGGCCCAGGCCCTGTACGCCGAAGACATCCGCTGGAAGCTCGAGAAGCCCGAAGCTCTCGCCAAGCTCAACGAATTCTTCGCCGGCCGCGTGAAGAACCTCTTCCTCACCCAGGGCTTCGACACCCTGCTCGTGGAAGCCGTGATGAACGCCGGCTCTTCCGACGTGTGGGCCGCTTCCCGCCGCCTGGCCGCCCTTGCCGCCGAAGCCGCCAAGCCCGGCTTTGCCGACAACGCCCAGACCTTCAAGCGCGTGGCCAACATCCTGCGCAAGCAGGGCGCTGGCGCTACCGGCGCCTTCAAGGCTGAACTGCTGGCCGAAGAGCCCGAAAAGGCCCTCGCCGCCGCTCTGACCGAAATGGCCGCCAAGTTCGACGCCCTTTGGGCCGAAGACCGCTTCGACGAACTGCTCGCCCTCATGGACGGCGTGCGTCCCACCGTGGACGCCTTCTTTGACGGCGTCATGGTCATGGCTGAAGACGCCGAAGTGCGCGCCAACCGCCTCGACCTTCTGCAGGCCCTGCTCAACAAGATGGGCCGCCTTGCCGACTTCTCTGCTCTGCAGATCTAAGGTGCAACGCAGGACTTGACATAAATCCAGAAGGCGTATAAGGATAACCGTTCCGGCAATAACGGGCGGTTCTTATGCGCCCGATAATTCTATCGCATCACGCCCCGTCAGGGGGCATATCTTGGAGGATTCCCCCATGGCCAATCATGCTTCCGCTGTCAAGCGCCACAAGCAGAGCGTCAAGCGCAATGCCCGTAACCGTGCCGCCCGCACCCGCATCAAGAACGTGGTGAAGGCTGTGCGCGCCGCCATCAAGAACAACGACAAGGCCGCTGCTGATGCCGCCCTCGTGACCGCTACTTCCACCCTCACCAAGATCGCCGGCAAGGGCGTCATCCACTGGAAGAACGCTGCTCGCAAGGTGTCCCGCCTCGCCAAGGCCGTCAACGGCATCGAAGCCTAAGTTTCGCGCTTCCTCGTGAAGCTCTGAGGGAGAAGGTATTTTGCCTTCTCCCTTTTGGCGTTTAAGCCTCGTGCAGGATGTGAGCGAGATTTGAGGATGGCCGTATCCGGGAGGGCGATGCGGGACGCCTTCAGAGATGGCTTCGCCTTGGGGCAGACTGGATGGCGGATGTGTATTTTATTGATCTAACTTTGGCGGGGCTGGCGGCGGCCGGCCTGAAAAGTTTCTGCGGTTAGTATGGTATGCATGGGAAGGTCTTGGGCCTTCCTTTTTTTTGTGCCGGAGCGGGGGAGGGGAGAGCAGGCCTTCGGCGAAGGAGTCCCCGGAAGAACGGCTCGCAGACCAGGACAGTAGCCTCCGCATTGTGGCCGCAGTGGTTAGATGTTTCTAATTAAAAGCGTGGAAAGGCGGCCGTGTGAAAGCGAGTCCGCCTTTCATGTTTAGGCCAGTGGAAAGGAGGTGCGAGGCAGGGGAGGGCGGAAGAGTTGGAGAAAATCTGTATTCCTACTCGTTCAGCAGGAAATTTTGCTTGACTTATTTAGTAACGATATCTATTATTGATTTTACGACGGACGGACAAAAGCCATCATCTCCCCGTCGAACCCTTCCTTTCCCCTTCTGCCCCCAAGGTGAAAACAATGCTTACGCCGCGCCAGATAGAACTCATTAAAGCCACCGTGCCTGTGCTCCGCGAGCACGGCGTCGCTTTGACCACCCATTTCTACAAGAGGATGCTTTCCGGCAACCCTGAAACGAAGAACCTCTTCAATCAGGCCCATCAGGCCAAGGGGCATCAGCAGAGGGCTCTTGCCAATGCTGTCCTCGCCTATGCCGAGAACATCGAAGACCCGACGCCGCTCCTGCCCGCCGTGCGCCACATCGCCGTGAAGCACTGCACCATCGGCGTTCGCGCCGAACAGTACGGCGTGGTGGGCAAGCATCTGCTGGCTTCCATCCGCGAAGTGCTGGGCGAAGCCGCCACGGACGAACTCGTGGATGCCTGGGCCGCGGCCTACGGCCAGCTTGCCGATATCCTCATCGGCGCGGAAAGCGATATCTATAAGGAACAGGCCATGGCCGAAGGCGGCTGGTCCGGCTGGCGTCCCTTCCGTGTGGTGCGCCGCGAAGAAGTCGGCGCCGATGTGGTGAGCTTCTACCTCGCTCCTTCCGACGGCGGCCGTCTGCCCGAATTCAAGCCCGGCCAGTTCGTGTCCGTGCGGGCCTTCATCAAGGCGCTCGGCCTTTCCCAGCCCCGCCAGTACACGCTTAGCTCCTGCGAGGGCGGTTCCATGATACGCATCTCCGTGAAGCGCGAATGCCCCGAAGGCGCACCCAAGGGCGCTATGTCCAACCATCTGCATGACGATCTCCTGGAAGGGGATGTCATCGAAGTTTCCGCCCCTCTCGGCGATTTCGTCCTCAAGGAGGGCGACAATGCCGTGGTCCTGTTCTCCGCAGGCATCGGCATCACGCCCATGGCGTCCATGCTCGAAGCTCTCGCCCGCAAGGAGAGCAGGCGGCCTGTGCGCTTCATCCATGTGGCGCGCAACAGCCAGAGCTTCCCGCTCATGTCCGAGATAGAGGCCAATATCTCCCGCCTGCCTGATGCCCGGCTCCAGGTCTTTTACACCAAACCTCTGGAGGGCGATGCCCTTCGCTGCTGCTGTGTGGGCCGCCCCTGCGGCGAAAGCCTGAAGAAGCTCAGCATCCCGGCGGATGCGGACGTTTACCTCTGCGGCCCCAAAGCCTTCATGGATGAGCAGCGCAAGGCTCTCCAGGAATGCGGCATCCCGGCTTCGCAGATACATCATGAAGTGTTCGGCACCGGCGAAATGGCTGGCTCGTAAGCAGGAAGGGGCGCTCAGCCGAACACTTCGGCCCCTGCTCCGGCAGGGGCCCTCCCCTTCAGATCAGCGGACTGACACCGGGAGTCCTCCCACAAAAAGCAAACTGCACTTCCCTCCCATCGTCAGTCAAAAGCGGCCGCAGGTCTGCCACTCCTCCTGCGGCCGCACATTTTTAAGCTGTCGGCCGAAAATCACTTTCTTGCGTTTTTCAGGCGATAAGCGCATTAATGTGACCAGTGTCACAGTTGCAGGGCGTACCATGGCTTATGCTCACAGCCATATCCCCATAAGGAGCAGGCATGAGCCAGACAGTACGCATGACCGATATTCAAAGCTGGACTTCGCAGGTACATAAGGTGCAGGAAAAACTCGCCGCCATATTCCCGGAGCTCACGGAACAGGAATGTACGCGCCTCGCGTCCTCTGCCCGCACTGTCACATACGCCAAGAACGAGTGGATATTCTCCGAAGGCGAGAGCCTCGGCTCGGCGGACTGGCTTCTTTCCGGCAGCGTGGAACTGCTCAAGGGCTCCATGGCCGGCAAGAACACCATACTGCATGTGGTGCGCGAAGAGCATTTCCTCGACCACTGCATCTTTTTCGGCAGCGGGCAGGCCTTCGTTTCCGCGCTGGCCCTGACCAAATGCGTGCTTCTGCGCATCGACGCCAAGGTGCTTCGCTCCGTCCTGCTGGGCAATGCCGCTTTTGCCATGCGCCTCATGAAGGCCCTTGCCATACGCCAGCGCATGTTCATCAATAAGATAGCCGTCTCGCAGGGCAAGATATCCGTGCGCCGCCGCGTTGCCGGCTGGCTCCTGCACAAGGCCCGCGTGGGCCGCACCAACGTGGTGGACGACGGCATCACCCGCGAAGTGCTGGCCGGACTGCTCGGCCTTTCCCGCGAGAGCCTTTCCCGCCAGCTCAGCGCCTTTGCCGAGGATGGCCTCGTGCGCCTCGAGAAGAAGGCCATCATCATCCAGGATGATAAGGCTCTGCGCCGCTTCCTTGAGGACTGAGCCATGCCGGAAGCCTTCGCTCTCAAGCTCCCCGAGGCCCTCACGCCGGACCTCGTGCCGTGGGCGCGCATCGTCTATTCATCGCGTACGGGGAACACGCAGTCCGTGGCCGAGCATCTGGCCGCCGGGCTCGACCTGACGCTGGTGAACGCCCGAGAGGAGCTTGCCGCCCGCATGGAGGACCGCGGCCCCGACGGACGCCTCATGCGCGGCGACACTGCCGGCACGGCCGACGAGATACTGCTCCTCGGCTTCTGGGCATGGCGCGGAGGCCCCAACCCCACCATGCGCGATCTCATGCGCGGACTGCGCCGCCGCCGCGTTTTCGTGTTCGGCACCATGGCCGCCTGGCCCGATTCCGACCATGCCCGGGGCTGCATAGCCTGCGCGAAGGAACTTCTCGACGAAGGCGGCAACGAGCTCATCGGGCATTTCGTCTGCCAGGGGAAGCTGGCGGATTCCGTCCGCAGGAACAGCCATCACCCGCGCACGCCTGAACGCGAGGCCCGCCTCGACGAGGCGGGAAAGCACCCCGGTGCCGCCGACTTCGCCGCCGCCATCGAAGCCGCCCGCGCCGCGCTCTTGCCGTTCATGCCGTGATGGCGGAGGATTTTTTTGCAGGGGGAAGGGGGACTTTTCCAAAAGTCCCCCTTCCCCCTGCACCCCCCTCCTCCTCCAAACTTTTTATTGGGAAATACGCGGCCATGTCGTTCAGTCCCTGCTGAACCTGGCAATTTCTGCTTCTCCAGCAAAGATTTTGTCCTGTCAGATATTGATGCCGCTCTGCTCGCAGGGCGGCGTTTTTCATAGGCGCGGGTGGGGGATTCTGCTCCGTGGGAGAGCCGATTTGCCACCGGAGGGAAAAGGGAGTATCGTCGGCATCGTCCAACCACATGACTTTGCATCGAATAAGGAGTGTTCCACATGATCGTACTTCTCGCAGGGGGCGCAGGCTATATCGGTTCCCATACGGCAGTGGAACTGCTCGAAGCGGGGCACGAGGTCGTCATCGTCGATAATTACTGCAACAGCTGCCCCGAAGCCGTGAAGCGCGTGGAGGAAGTGGCCGGGAAGCCCGTTGCCGTCTATGAAGTGGACGTGTGCGATACGGGAAAGCTCCTCGAGGTCTTCCGCAGGCATCCCATCGACTGCGTCATCCATTTCGCAGGCCTCAAGGCCGTGGGCGAGTCGGTGAAGAAGCCGCTCGAATATTACCGCAACAATATCGACACCACGCTCAGCCTGCTGGAATGCATGCGCGAGAGCGGCGTGAAGAATATCGTGTTCTCTTCTTCCGCCACAGTTTACGGCGAGGAGAACCCCTACCCGTATATCGAGACCATGCCGCGCGGGAGCTGTTCCAACCCCTACGGCTGGACCAAATACATGATGGAGCAGATATTCGAGGATGCCGCCAAGGCCGACCCTGAGTTTTCCGTGGTGCTCCTGCGCTACTTCAACCCCATAGGGGCGCATCCTTCCGGCCGCATGGGCGAAGATCCGCAGGGCATACCCAACAACCTCATGCCCTATGTGGCCCAGGTGGCCGTGGGCCGCCGCGACAAGCTTACCATCTTCGGCAGCGATTACCCCACGCCGGACGGCACCTGCCGCCGCGACTATATCCATGTGGTCGATCTGGCCGCCGGTCACGTCAAGGCCGTGGAATACGCCGCCGCCCACAAGGGGACGGAAGTCTTCAACCTCGGCACCGGCACTCCGTACAGCGTGGTGGAGATAGTCGAGGCCTTCGAGCGCAACAGCGGGGCGAAAGTGAAATACGAGTTCGGCCCGCGCCGCGAAGGCGACCTGCCCGAGTTCTGGGCCAATGCCGACAAGGCCCGCGAGCTGCTCGGCTGGTCGGCCGTCCACAGCCTCGACGAGATGTGCCGCGATTCCTGGAACTGGCAGAAGAACAATCCCAAAGGCTATTCTGCCTAGCCGCCTTTTTCCTTTCGATATCGAACGCCGTTCATGCCGTGATGGCGGGAGGATATTTTTGCAGGGGGAAGCGTTTCTACAAAAAGCAGAAGATTCCCTTGTTCGTAGTCATGGTCACAGTTTCAGGGCGGGAGATTCAGTAAAAGGGATATCGACGGATATCACCGAGCCGTCACTTTCGCCATGCCGGGCGTTGAGTCCCGCCCGACCACCCCTCCTTAGGCGCCGCTCCTTTCCTGTCGGAGCGGCGTCTGCATTTTAGTCGGCTTTTTGGGGAATTCTTTCTTCAAGTAAGAAATTCTTGCAAAATCTTTCTTGTTTGTGATTCGAATCACAGTTCGGGCGGAATACTCTGTTATTCTTCGGTAAACTAACCGTTCCGGAATCCAAGGAGGAGACGATGGCAAAAAGAAGTCCCCTGAAGATGCTGGCCGCAGGGACCGCGCTGGGAGCGGCGCTGGTGTTCGCGGCGGCGGCCGGAATGCAGTTCACTGATGCGCGCCCCTTCTGTTCTTCGTGCCACGTCATGCACGAGGCCGCCCTCACACACAGCCAGTCGCCCCATGCCGATCTGGCCTGCAACGAATGTCATGCTCCTTCCAATCTTCTGAGCAAGATACCGTTCAAGGCCAAGGAAGGCATACGCGACTTCATCGGCAATGTGCAGGGCAAGGAAGCCCCCATCGCGGTCAACTTCGAGACTCGCGACGTCGTTCAGGCCAACTGCATGTCCTGCCATAATGTCACCAATCAGGACGTCATGATGGCGAAGCCCTACTGCGTGGACTGCCACCGCGGCATGGCTCATCAGAAGAAAACACCTGTCAGCTTCAGGGAGGCGGCGGATGAATAAG
>JAZQMJ010000255.1:0-4455 GCA_045543435.1 Mailhella sp. | reverse complement strand
ACTTCGACGTGGAAGTGCTGCAGAAGGACATCAAGGCCCTCACCAACTTCTACAGCGACTACGGCTATGCCTTCGCTGATGTCGATGTTGAGCCCAAGACCAGACCTGACGACGGCCTTGCCGACGTGGTGTTCACGCTGAAGCCCGGCGAGAAGCAGTACATCCGCCGCGTGGAAGTGGAGGGCAACAACCGCACCCGCGACAACGTCATCCTGCGCGAGATGCGCCTTGCCGACGGCCAGCAGTTCAGCGGCGCCCGCATGCGCCGTTCCGCCGAACGCCTCGAAAAGAGCCGCTACTTCAAGGAAGTGAACCCCACCATCCTGCCCACCGGCAATCCCGGCGAAGTCGATCTCAAGATCGGCGTGAAGGAAGACGATACCGGCGTGCTGAGCATAGGCTTCGGCTACTCCACCTACGACAAGATCGGCGTGACGGGCTCCGTGCAGGAAAACAACCTGTTCGGCCGCGGCTATACTCTGGGCCTTACCGGCTACACCTCTGCCAGCGAACAGTACCTGCAGGCCCAGTTCGTGAACCCGCGCCTCTTCGATACCTACTGGGGCTTCTCGTTCTCGCCCTACGCCATCGAGGAAGAATGGACCGACTTCGACAAGCGTTCCGTGGGCGTCCGCGCCAGGATCTTCCATCCCATCGGCGAATACACCAGCGTCAGCCTCGGCTACCGCTTCGAACGCTATAAGCTCTACAATATGCAGGAAGGCGCTTCGCGCATCATCCGCGAATACGCAGGCCAGCACTGGGCCAGCACCGTGTCTGCCCGCATCGTGCGCGACACCACGAACAAGCCCTACTTCCCCACCAGAGGTTCCAAGATCTCCATTTCTGCGGAATACGGCGCAGACTGGATGGGCGGTGACGACAGCTTCTTCAAGCCTGAGATCGAAGCCGGTTTCTACTACGGCCTCAGCGATACCCACATCCTGCACGCCCGCGGCTGCATAGGCGCCGTGTATGAGACCGAAAACAGGACCGTGCCCGTGTTCGAACGCTTCTGGATAGGCGGCATGCGCTCCATCCGCGGCTACGACTACGACGACATCTCCCCGCGTGACACCCTCACCAATGAGACCATCGGCTCCGACCGCATGGGCTACATCAACCTTGAATATATCTGGGTCGCCAAGCCTGATATGGGCCTTGCCATCGTGCCCTTCTTCGACTTCGGCTTCAACACCGACAGCCAGCAGCATGGCCTCTTCGATGAAGTGTTCCAGTCCTATGGCGTCGAAGTGCGCTGGCGTTCTCCCATGGGCGACCTGCGCTTCGGCTACGGCGTGCCGCTTTCCAAGTTCTCCAACGGCGAAAAGCGCAGCAGCGGCCGCTTCGAATTCTCCATGGGCCAGCCGTTCTAGTAAATCGTGATACAGGAAGAGGGGAGAGGCATTGCTTCTCCCCTTCTTCGTTTGATGTTCTGCTTCTCCGCAGGAGGAAAAAATGGGATATGAAGCTGTTGTTTTCGACCTCGACGGCACTCTGCTCGATACGCTGGAAGACCTGAGGAGCAGTGTGAACCATGCGCTCCGGCTCCACGGCTTCCCGGAAAGGACGTATGAGGAGATCCGTACTTTCGTGGGCAACGGCGTGCGCAATCTCATGCTGAAAGCTGTGCCCGGCGGAGATGCCGAACCGGCCTTTGAAGCGGTGTTTGCAGACTTCAGAAGTCATTATGCCGTTCACTGGCGGGAACTTACCGCACCCTATGAGGGCGTGGTTCCTCTCATTGAGGAACTCCACAGGCGCGGGCTGAAACTGGCCGTGGTTTCGAATAAGAGCGATGCTGAAGTGAAGAACCTCTGTACGGAGTTCTTCGGCGAGAAGATGGCCTGCGTGCGAGGCGAGGTGCCCGGCGTGCCGCGCAAGCCTGAGCCGGACAGCGTTTTCCTCGCCCTTGAGGCTCTTGGAGTGCCCCGGGAATCGGCGCTGTATGTAGGCGATTCCGAGGTCGATGTGCGCACGGCCCGCAATGCAGGACTGGCCTGTGCGGCAGTCACCTGGGGCTTCCGCACTCGCGAGGAACTCAAAGAGGCCGGTGCCGAGACCTTTATCGATACCCCGGCCGAACTCTTGGAAATGATATAGCGCATATTGCGCAGGTTACAGGAAAGCCCTCCCTTGCCACGGCAGAGAGGGCTTTTTTTGTGGACTGTCCCGGACTATTTCCGCTTGATGCCGGGGCCGGAGAGGTGGCTCCTGCCGTTTCCGGCGGGTTCGACGTGTATCTGCGTCCCTATGCGTTCGCGTATGGTCTGGACGTGGGAGATGAGGCCGATGGTCTTTCCCTGCTCGCGCAGGCTGGAAAGCATGTCCAGAGCCATGTTGAGGGCGTCTTCGTCCAGCGTGCCGAAGCCTTCGTCGAGGAAGACGGAATCCACGCGCACGTTCCGGCTGGCCATGCGGGCAAGGCCGAGCGCAAGCGACAGGCTGACGAGGAAGCTTTCTCCGCCGGAGAGGTTGCGCGACGTGCGTATGGCATCGGCCTGATAGCGGTCTATGACAGCGAGCGACAGAGCCTCTTCCTGATCCTGCACGAGCAGGTAGCGGTCCGTCATGGCTGAGAGCTGGCGGTTGGCGTGGCCGATGAGTACGCGGAACGTGAGCTCCTGCGCGTAGTTGCGGAACTTCTTGCCGTCAGAAGAGCCGATGAGTTCATTCAGGTCGGCCCAGCGGCGGCAGATCTTTTCCTGCGCCTCTCGCTGGCTTCTTTTTTCTATAGCCCCCTGCTTGTTCTGTTCATTCCTCTCCAGACGTTCACGGCGAGCGCCGAGTTCCTCCTGCCTGGAGTCCTGCTCCCGGCGTACCTCTTCGAGTTTTTCGAGCAGTTCGCTTTCCGGGATATCCGGAACGCCTTCCAGGCTGAGCAGGCGGCTTTCATTGTCGAGCAGGCGCGCCTTGATGCTGGCCATGCCTTCGGCAAGGGCCCGCTCGGCGGATTCGAGGGCGTGCCTTTCCCCGTCTGACAGGCAGGATTCGAGACAGATGCGGATATCGCTGAATCCGGCCTCTTCGAGTCTGGAGAGAAGGTCCTTCTCATCGGCGGCGAGACGGCCAGCGCGTTCTTCAAGGCGAGTTTCGAGAGCCGCAAGCCGTGCGGCGGCGTCGTTGCGCTCTTTGCGAGCGGCCTCGCAGTTTCTGCGGCAGGCCTCGCAATGTTCGGCGGCGTTTTTCAGTTGCGTTTCGGAGCGGCGTTCTTCCTGATCGGCATCGCTTTCGCCGAAAAGTTCCCGGCGTTCCTTCTGCAGACGGTCGAGGGCCGCGGCAAGGCTTTCCTTCTCGCGCAACACGCCCTGGAGAGAGCTTTCGAGAGAACTCTTGTCCTGCCTTTCGAGGAGGCAGATCTTTTCAAGTTCGGCACAGCTCTCGTTCAGGGAAGAGGCCTCTTTCTGCCGCTTTTGGAACGATTCGCCTCGTTCGGTGATAGCGCCCAGCATGGCCGCTATCTCATCCCTCTCCTGCAGGGCATAGCCTGCAGAGGCGGCCGCGAGGCGCATGTCGGCGAAGGCGTTTTCGTGCAGGGCAAGTTCGGAATCCTGTTCGGCATCAAGGTGGCGGAGTTCAGCCTGCAGGGCCGCCGTTTTCTGGTCGAGGCTTCGAATTTCCTCGAGAGAGCGTTCAGAACGGAGCCTGAGCTGAGACAGGGAATCGTGGAGCCTGCCTGCTTTTTCCTGCAGTCTGTCGTGCTGTTCCACGATGCGGGAGAGGTCAGCCAGCTCGACCTGCGTCTGGGCACTCGCTTCCGTCAGCGCAGAGGCCAGCCCGGCAGGCGGGGTATCATCGTCAAGCAGGGCTTGGGGGAGAAGGGCGGCTTCAGCCGCTATCCAGCCCGCAAGAGCTTCGGCTTCTTCTGTTTTTTCAGAGCATGTCGTTTCTTTATGAGTTCTGTCGTATTCCAGGCCTGCCAGAGTGGAGCGGCGCAGGACAAGAGCTTCATTCAGGGTGAGGATGTCCTGTTCGCAAGTTTGGAGCAGGAGTTTTTTCTCGTCCGGGGTAGGGATATTCCCTTCGGCATAGGGGTGATGGAGGGCGCCGCACAAGGGGCAGGCTTCGCCGTCCCGCAGGGAGAGGCGGGCCTTTTCGTAGCTCTGTATGCGGTCGAGAAGGGCAAGGGAGTCCCCCAGTTCCTGCCTCAGCCTGGTCAGGGCCTGCATCTGCGTCTGTTCGGAAGCCAGAAGGGCCTGTTCTGCTTCTATCCGTCCCCCAAGTGCGATGAGGTCAGCGTTAAGCGTTTCGGTCTGGAGCAGGAGGCTGGAGCGTTTCTGCTCGGCGGCCAGCATTTCCGTGAGCCTGATGCCCTGCCGGGCCAGCTCTTCTTTCTCCTGCCTCCATTCAGCCGGCGTTCTGCCCTTGAGGAGCGTGAGCCTGCACGATTCCAGTGCCGACAGCGCAGATTCAGTATCCTTCAATTCCTTCGATCCGGAATCATGGGCCTGATGG
>JAZQMJ010000254.1:0-14155 GCA_045543435.1 Mailhella sp. | reverse complement strand
CAAACTCTTCCTATCCCAGAAACTTCTTCTTCCACGCTTCCGTGGTGTTCACGAGGAGCTGGGAGATGGTCATGGGGCCTATGCCGCCGGGCACGGGGGTGATAGCGGAGGCGAGGGGGGCGACGTTCTCGTAGTCCACGTCGCCGCAGAGCCTGCCGTCTTCGCCGCGGTTGATGCCCACGTCGATGATGACGGCTCCGGGCTTGACCATATCGGCGGTGACGAAGCGGGGCCTGCCTATGGCGGCGATGATGATGTCGGCCTCGCGGCACACGGCGGCGAGGTCAGGCGTGCGGGAGTGGCACATGGTCACGGTGGCGTCGTAGCCCTTTGCGCCCAGCATGAGGGCTATGGGGCGGCCGACAAGGATGCTCCGGCCGAGGACCACGGCCTTCTTGCCGCTCACGGAGATGCCGTAATGGTCCAGCAGGGCAAGCACGCCCGCAGGGGTGCAGGGGCGCAGACCGGGAACGCTCATGGCGGTGCGGCCCTGGTTCACGGCAGTGAGGCCGTCCACGTCCTTCTCGGGGCTGATGGCGTCGATGCAGGGCTGGGCGTCGAGTCCTTCGGGGAGCGGGAGCTGGAGAAGGATTCCGTCTATTTCCGGGTCGGCGTTGAGTCCGGCGATGAAGGCTTCGAGTTCCGCCTGCGGAGTGGAGGCAGGCAGGCGGTACGAGGCCGTGTCGATGCCGGCGTCGGCGCAGGCGTTTTCCTTGTTGCGCACATAGACCTGAGAGGCCGGGTCTTCGCCGACGAGGATGACGGCCAGACGGGGGGCGCGTCCGGCTCGTTCCTTCTCTTTGCTGACGTATTCGCGCAGGTCGGCCCGTATGGCCGCCGCAGTGGCTTTGCCGTCGAGTATCATAGCTTTTCCTTTATATCAGCGATTGACTGTGCGGGGGCGGGTGCCGTCCGCCTGGCCGAGTATGCCGTCCTTCTCCATCTGTTCCACGAAGCGGGCGGCGCGGTTGAAGCCTATGCGGAAACGGCGCTGGAGCAGGGAAATGGAGACCTTGCCGTTCTCCATGACGAACTGCATGGCTTCGATATAGATGGGGTCGTCCGCAAGGTCGCCGCCGCGGGAGGAGGACATGCCGAAATCGTCTCCGCCGTCTTCTTCCTCTTCTCCGAATTCAGAGAAGTCCACCTGATAGTTGGGCTTCTGCTGTTTCTTCCAGAAGTCCACCACGGCGGCCACTTCGTCGTCGCTCACGAAGGCGCCGTGCAGGCGCTGTATGCTGCCTCCGTTGGGCTTGAAGAGCATGTCGCCCATGCCGAGGAGCTTTTCCGAACCCGTCACGTCGAGGATGGTGCGGGAGTCCTGGCCGCTGGTCACCTTGAAGGCGATGCGGCAGGGGAAGTTGGCCTTGATGAGGCCGGTGACGACGTCCACGCTGGGGCGCTGGGTGGCGATGATGAGGTGTATGCCTGCGGCACGGGCCAGCTGGGCGAGGCGGACTATGCTTCCTTCCACTTCCTTGCGTTTCACCATCATGAGGTCGGCAAGTTCGTCCACGATGATGACGAGGAAGGGCATGTTGGCGAGGTCTTCAGGATGGCCGTTCTCGTCGAGCGGGATGGGGCCGCCGTTCTCCACCTGTTCGCGCAGGCGGGCCTGCCGCTCGTTGTAGCCCGTGATATTGCGGACTTTCACTGTGGAGAAGACCTTGAGGCGGCGGTTCATCTCGTCGATGGCCCAGAGCAGGGCGTTCTTGGTGATGTCCATGTCCGTGACCACGGGATGCACAAGGTGCGGCAGGTCGGCGTACATGGAGAGTTCCACCTGCTTCGGGTCCACGAGGATCATCTGCACTTCGTCCGGGCGGGCGCGGTAGAGCAGGCTCAGGATGATGGCATTGAGGCATACGCTCTTGCCTGCGCCGGTGGCGCCTGCCACGAGCAGGTGGGGCATCTTGGCAAGGTCCGCAGAGACGGGGCGGCCGCCGGTATCCTTGCCCAGAGCGATGGTGAGCAGGGACTTGGCCTGACGGAAGCCGTCGTTCTCGATGATCTCGCGGAAGCGCACGGTGCCGCGCTTTTCGTTGGGGACTTCTACGCCCACGGTGTCAGTGCCGGGAACGGGAGCCTGCATGCGCACGGCCACGGCCTTGAGGGACATGGCGAGGTCGTTGGCGAGGTTGGTGATGCGCGTGGCCTTCACGCCGGGGGCGGGGCGCACTTCGAACATGGTGACCACAGGGCCGGGGGTGATGCGGGCCAGCGTGGCATGGACGTTGAAATTCTTGAGGCAGGTGATGAGCGCGTCGCCCTGCTTGGTGAGCAGGGCAGGGTCGGGCCTGCTCTGGATATCTTCTTCAGGCAGAGGAGCGAGCAGGTCCATGGAAGGCAGAGAAAGCTGGCGGCGTTTGGGAAGGATAAGGTCGAGAAGAGACCTTCTTTCCTCTTCTTCCATTTCACCGGGCTGGGAGGAGGCTTCTATCTCTTCCTGTTCTTCCATGGCGCGAGCCACGGCATCATCGACGGATGCATACTCTTCATCCAGAGGGAAGGGCGTCTCTTCCTCGCGGGCGGAAAGGAGTACGGGAAGATCCTGTTCGAGGGCGCTTTCCAGAGCCTGGCCGAAAGCTTCGGCATCCGGGGCGACAGGGCTTGAAGGCTCTTCTTCCGGGGCGGGAACGATATCGGCTTCGTTCAGGACGAGGGGGCTTTCAGCAGTGGCGTCAGCGTGCGGGCCTTCTTTCTGTTCTTTTTCGGAAGCCGCCTCTTCTTCGAAGGGAAGGAGGACGAGAGTATCTTCAGGCTTCTTTTCTTCGGGCTGGGCGGCTTCTTCCGCCGGGGATTCTTCTATGCTGAAGAGTACTTCGCCGGGCTTTTCAGGTTCGGCGGGGGCGGCATCCTGCGGGTCTTCAGCAGGAGCTTCAAAGGGCAGGGAAAGTATCTCCGGAGAGGCGGGCTGGGCGTTCTCTGCGTGTTCCTCGCTGGGGAGCATGATGTCGAGCACAGGGCGTTCCGGCTCTTCTTCCACCTTTTTCTTTTCTTTTTTCCGGCTCAGAATTTCGGCCAGAGAGGCGAAGCGGGGCTTCCTGGACAGTTCTTCCCCTTCTTCGGAGTCGCCGCGCTTGAACTTGGAGGATACCCACCACACAGCGCCGGCGCCGAGCGTGAGCCACGAGATGCCGAAGGCCAGCTCAGTGCCTGCGAGGAAGATGAAGGCCCACACCAGCATGGAGCCGAGGGAGCGGAAGAGGAGAAGGGACATGGCTCCCAGCCAGTCGCCAGCGAGGCCGCCGCCCGCGATATTGTGCAGGGAAAGCTCCCACAGGGAAGAGGCCGTGAGAACGCAGGCGAAGAGCAGGGTATAGCCTATCCAGCGGTACCACCTGAGCACCAGCCAGCGCGAGACGAGAGCCGCGCCGGAGGCAAGGAAGAATATCACCCACAGGAAGGAGGCCAGGCCGAAAAGGTCCACGAAGAAGCCGGAAAGGAAAGCGCCGAAGAGGCCGGCGGAGTTCTTTATGGCCGCGGCTTCGATGGTGACGGCCTGATTGAAGGTGGGGTCGCTGGCGTCGAAGGTCCAGAGGCTGAGGAGCAGGAGCAGGCCGCAGAAGATAAAGAGCAGGCCCAGCAGTTCGCGAACCAGTCTGTGTCCGTACATGACTTCCACCTTCGGATTGAGAAAGCTTTTGATAAAAAGAAAACGCTGCCGGAAGGGCGCAGTGCGTCCGTCCGACAGCGTAAAATAGGGCAGGACGCGGGATTAGTCGCGGCCGAGGTATTCGCGGGTGCGGGTATCGACCTTCACGCGGTCGCCTTCGTTCACGAAGATCGGCACCTGGATGACCACGCCGGTCTCAAGGGTGGCGGGCTTGGTCACGTTGGAGACGGTGTCGCCCTTCACGCCGGGTTCGGTGTGGGTGACGGTCATCACGAGGCTGACGGGGATTTCGATGTCGATGGGGTTGCCGTTGTACAGGAGCACGCGGCATTCCTGGGATTCGAGGAGCCAGTCGCACTTGCCGTCGGTGTCGGCTTCAGGAAGGTTGATCTGTTCGTAGGTGGTGAGGTCCATGAACACGAGGTCGGTGCCTTCGCGGTACAGGTACTGCATGTCGCGCTGTTCCATGTCGGGCTTGCCCACCTTTTCGCCGGAGCGGAAGGTGTTGTCGATGGTGCGGCCGTTCAGGATGTTGCGCAGCTTGGTACGGACCATGGCGCCGCCCTTGCCGGGCTTGAAGTGCTGGAATTCAACGATTTCGTAGGGGGTGCCGTCGATTTCGATCTTCAGACCGCGGCGGAAGTCAGTAGTAGAGTACATTGGGGCCTCCAGGCAAAAGTTCTGTATTTCTCTGAAATTTCAGGAACGGACCGCTTTGGCGGCCCGCGTTTTTCCCATGGGGAACTGCCTTTTCCCCTTGCGGGAAGGCAGGGCGCGGAACGTTTGCCTTTTTGGCCGGAGCAGGCTACTCTTGGCTCATCCGCGAAACACGATATATTGTCCGATACTGGCTCACTTTGTCAACATACGAGGACGCTATGCCCGACATCAATACTGAAAAAAAGAACGTACCTGCGCCCACTCTGGAACTTCTGGCCACCCTGTACACGCTGGACCAGCTCAAGTCCTATGTCCACGACAGGCCGCAGATAGCCCTTGCGGGCCGTTCCAACGTGGGCAAGTCGTCCCTCATCAACGCCCTTGCCCGCCGCAAGAAGCTGGCCAAGGTGAGCTCCGAACCCGGCAAGACCCGTTCCGTGAACCTTTTCGAGGTGAAGCCCGACGGCTTCTGCCTCACCGACCTTCCCGGCTACGGCTACGCCCGCCGCGGCCATGAGGAACGCCGCAGCTGGGCCGAGCTCATCCAGAGCTATCTGGAAAAGACGCCCACCCTCCGCGCCCTCGCCCTGCTCATCGACTGCCGCATCCCTACTCAGGAATCCGACCGCGTCATGGCCGACTTCGCCAAGGCGCATAAGCTCCCTGTCATCCCTGTCCTCACCAAGGCCGACAAATGCACCCTCAAGGAACGCTCCGCCCAGATGAAGACCTGGGAGCGCATACTCGGCGTGAAGCCTGTGGCTGTCTCTTCCGTTTCCAGGCTCGGCATCGATGAACTCTGGGCCCGGCTGCGCGAAGCCGGCCGCATCGAAGAGGTCGAGGAAGAGATCGCCGCGACTGCGGAACATACTGCTGAGACCATCGAAGCTCCGGCCAGCGCCGAATAAGCCATGCTCGACCTTTCCATCCTGAATGATGCCCAGCGCGCGGCAGTGACCGCTCCTGAAGGGCCCATGCTGGTCATAGCCGGTGCGGGCTCCGGCAAGACGCGTACCATAGTCTACCGCCTCGCATGGCTGGTCGAACAGGGCTGGGACCCTCATTCCATGCTCCTGCTCACCTTCACCCGCAAGGCTTCGCAGGAGATGCTCCAGCGCGCCGCCCGCCTGCTGGACAGCCAGCTCCTCGGCGTGCAGGGCGGCACGTTCCACAGCTTCGCCTTCTCCGTGCTTCGCCACTGGGCTCCGGACTGGACGCAGGGAAGCCTCAGCGTGATGGACACGGCGGACAGCACTGCCGCCATCTCTGCCTGCAAGGAAAACCTCAAGATAGGCAAGGGCGACCGCAGTTTCCCCAAGGTGCAGGCCGTGCTCGGCCTTCTGAGCAAGGCGCGCAACAAGGAGATGGAGCTTGACGAGATACTGCGCCGCGAGGCCCAGCACCTTCTGCCCCATGCCGAAGACCTCGTGCGCCTCGGCGACGCCTACCGCGACTATAAGCGCGAGCATTCCCTGTTGGACTACGACGACCTGCTCTTCGAGCTGGAACGCCTTTTCCTCACGCGGCCCGACATCCTTGAAGCCATGCGACAGCGTTTCCGCCAGATAATGGTGGACGAGTATCAGGATACCAACAAGGTGCAGGCCCGCCTCGTGCGTCTCCTCGCCGGCGAGAACGGCAACGTCATGGCCGTGGGCGACGACGCCCAGTCCATCTACGCCTTCCGCGGCGCAACGGTGCATAATATCCTCGAGTTCCCGCGCCTGTTCCAGAATACGCGCATCATACGCCTCGAGGAGAATTACCGCTCCGTCCAGCCCGTGCTGGACATCGCCAACAGCCTTTTGGCCAACACCACCGAAGGCTATAAGAAGACCCTGTTCTCCCGCCGCCCTCTGCCGGACTCCCCGGCGGTCACGCTGTACCGCCCCCTGAGCGACCTGAGCCAGGCCCAGCTCGTGGCGCGGCGCATCGAAGAGCTTCTGGACGATGTGAGCCCGCAGGAGATAGCCGTGCTCTTCCGTTCCGGCTACCAGTCCTATCATCTGGAACTGGAGCTGAACAAACGCGGCATCCCCTTCCGCAAGTACGGCGGCCTGCGCTACGCCGAAGCGGCCCATGTGAAGGACGTCATCGCCTTTGCCCGCCTCGTGAGCAACCCGCTCGACCTGCCCTCCTTCGACCGCATAGCCGCCCTTTCCAAGGGCATAGGCCCCAAGACTTCGCGCAAGCTCTTCGACCTTGCCTGCGGCGATGACGAGAAGGCCCTGAAAAAGGCCTGCCAGCGCTGGCCCGACTTCATCGAGAACATGATGCTCGTGACGGAGCTTCGCGTGAGCGGGGCGCGCCCGGCCGAAGTCATCAGCCGAGTGCTCGAGCATTACCGCCCGAAGATGGAAGAGCTCTTCCCCGAAGACTGGCCCCGCCGCCTGCAGGGCCTTGAAGAGATGTCCACCATCGCTTCTTCCTATGAAGACCTCCAGCTTTTCGTGGCCGACCTTTCTCTGGACAGCCCCGAGGAAGCTCCGGAAGAAGACGAAGGCAAGCGCATCACGCTTTCCACAGTCCATTCCTCCAAGGGCCTCGAATGGCAGTCCGTGCTCATCCTCGACTGCGTTGAGGACCGCTTCCCCTCGCGCCATGCCCTCGTGCGTCCTGACGACTTCGAGGAAGAACGCCGCCTCATGTATGTGGCCTGCACCCGCGCCAAGGACACGCTGGATATGTTCGTGCCGCTCAGCCTGTACAGCCGTTCTTCCGGCGGGCAGGAACCGGCCACGCCCAGCCCCTTCATCCGCGAGCTGCCTTCGGACCAGCTGGAAGAGATATACGAGAACTACGGAGGCCGGCTCGACCGCCGCAGGATTCAGGGTGTATCCACGTTTTCCGGTATGCGCAATGCCTTTGGTGCGCCGGGCGGAAGCTTTGCTGGCGGCTTCGGTTCTTTCCAGCCGCCGAAAAGGCGGGACTGGGGCGAGGATGACCGCCGCGAGAAGCGTTCCTTCCGTGAACGCGAGGACGACTGGCCCCCGCGCGACTACAGCGGGCGCGACGATGCTCCCCGTTCCCGTGCCGAGCGGGAGAATGCCGACGACGCCTACCTTGCCGCCGTGCGTTCTGCCCTTCGCGCCGGGAAACAGGCTGAGACCCAGCCGGAAGCCTCTTCCAAGTCCGACTACCGCAAGCTGGGCTTCTGCCGCCACAAGCTTTTCGGCCGCGGAAAGATAGTGGAGGAAGTGGAGCCGGGCAAATACCGCGTGAATTTCCCCGGCCTCGGCCTCAAGATAATCCTTGCCGACTATCTCACCATGGAGTAGCCATGCGTCCTGCCAGTGAAGACGATATCCTTGCCATCGTGAGCCGCTATTTCCCTGTCGGGCATCCCAGCCTTCTTCTCGACAGAGGGGACGACTGCGCCGTTCTGCGGGGAGGAGGCCCTCTGGCTGTGACCACGGACATCTTTGCCGAAGACGCCCACTTCCGCCGCCGCTACTTCTCGGCCTTCGACATTGGCTGGAAGGCCCTTGCCGTGAATATCAGCGACGTGGGTTCCAGCGGAGCGAAGCCTTCGGGCTTCTCCATAGGTCTCACGCTCACCGGCAAAGAAGATACTGCATGGCTGGAAGGATTCTGCGAAGGCATGAAAGCCCTCACGGACCGCTTCGACCTCGCCATCTCCGGCGGCGACCTTGCCCGCTCCTCCCTGCTGAACGTCTGCGTGACGGCGTGGGGCGAGCTTTCCGAAGCCCTCCCTCGCGGTCTGCGCCGGGGCGTGGCCCAGGAAGGGGACGCGGTGTTCCTTGTGGGGAACGTGGGGCTGGCGCGCCTCGGCCTCACGGCTCTGGAAGCTGATGAAGCCGCGGAAGCATGCACGGAACGCTGGCCTGCTGCCTGCTCCCAGCATCTGCGCCCTATGCCTCTGGCTTTCGAAGGCATGGCTCTCGGCAGGTTCGCTGTCGAACACGGCCTGCAGGACAGCCTCGGCCTCATGGACGTTTCCGACGGCCTTGCCCGCGATCTGCCGCGCCTTCTGGACAGCAGGAAGAGCGGGCTGGGGGCTGATATCGTCCTCGAGTCCGTACACCCGGAAATACAGGAATATTGTTCGGCGCAGGGGCTCGATGCCGCGCAGTTCGCCTTCGATGGCGGCGAGGACTACGCTCTCGCGGGAACGTGCCCAGCCGAAGCATGGCCTGCCCTCGAAGCTCTGCTTGCCGGCTTCTCTGTTCCGTCCTTCCGCCTTGGCACTGTGCGCCCCGGAGCTGTGACCCTGAACGGCGAGGCTCCCTCCTCGGCAGGATTCGACCATTTCAGCGCGTAACTCAGGAGGATATCCTATGGAAAAGACCATGGACGCCACCAAGCATATAGCCCTCATCGCCCATGACCAGATGAAGGCCAGCCTCGTTGAATGGTGCAAAAAGAATTACGAGGCGCTTTCCCATCACTTCCTCTGCGGCACGGGAACGACGGCGAAGCTGATATCCGAACAGTCCGGCCTGCCCGTGAAGGCCTACCTCAGCGGCCCGCTCGGAGGCGACCAGCAGATAGGCGCGAAGGTCGCGGAAGGGCAGATAGACATGATCATCTTTTTTTCCGACCCGCTCACGGCTCAGCCCCACGACCCGGACGTGAAGGCCCTGCTCCGCATAGCGCAGGTCTATAATATCCCCATCGCGAACAACCTCGCCACGGCGGACTTCCTCATCTCTTCGCCCATGTTCTCCAGCGCCTACACCTATCATCGCCCTGATTATGTGAGAGGGAAGAGCTGATATCGTTTTTGTTCTCTACGGCATAGAAAAACAGGACCGTTCCTTTGCGGAGCGGTCCTGTTTTTTTATTCAGGTGTGTTTCAGCGGTATTCGGCGATGACCTGTTCGATGCGTTCGAGGCCGGTCTTCACAGTGTCGAAGGACGGGCCGTAGGAGAAGCGCACCCAGTGGCGCAGAGGCTCGGGCTGGGGCCTGTCGCGGAAGGGGCGTATGTCGAAGAAGCGGCCGGGCACAGTCATGACCTTCTTCTGCAGGCAGGCGTGGAAGAAGGTGTCGGCGTCGTTGAGGGGCGCGGGGAGCTTCTCGATGCTGGCCCAGATGTAGAAGGTGGAAAGAGGCGTCACAGCGGGGTGTATGTCCATGGCTTCCAGCTTTTCCAGCATGAGGGCGCGCTTCTTGGCGAAGGCTTCGCGCACGGCCTTCACTTCGGCGTCGAAGCGTTCGGGGCGCAGGGCTTCGAGCATGGTGCGCTGGGCAAGCATGGTGGGGCCGCCGTCGAGGGCGCTGGCCGCGCGGTTCAGCATCTCTATGCAGTGTTTCGGGCCAACGGTCCAGCCCATGCGCCAGCCGGGGTAGCGCTGGTTCTTGGTCATGCCGTCCACGATGAGCACAGGGTCGCGGTCCACGTCTTCCACATAGGAGGCGGCAGAGCAGGCGCCGGAGGCGGGGGTGCCATCGGCATTGTACATGAAGTGCGAATAGAATTCGTCGATGCCGAGCAGGACCTTGTGGAGGCGGGCCGTCTCAAGGTAGGAAGAGAGTTCTTCGCCCTGTATCACTGCGCCCGTGGGGTTGCAGGGATTGGAGAAGACGAAGGCGTCCAGCCCCTCAGGAGAGGCGGCAAGCTCTTCGAAACGGGCGGCAGGGATGGCGAAGCCGTTCTCGGCCGTGGCGTACTCGCAGACAGGCGTGGTGTGCAGGCGCTGGTAATAGAGGTAGTCCTCGTAGGCCGTGTAGTCCGGGTTGCGGTACAGGATGCGGGACTTGTCGGCCAGGATGGCGAAGAGGCGGGTGAGGGCGAGGCGGCCGCCGCTGGCTATGGACACGTTGTCCGCCGAGTACTGGGACTTCATGCCCTTGCGGAACAGGCGGTTGTACATGTCGGCCACGGCCTGGCGGGCTTCCAGAGTGCCGCCCACGGGGCCGTAGGCATGGTCGCCGGGCTGGATGGCAAGGCTGGAGATGCGCTCGGGCGCGCCTTCCAGTTCGCCCACTTCGGGCTGGCCCTGGCCGAGGTTGCACCATTCGGGGTTGCCGTTCCAGAAGCCGAGCTTCATGGCTTCGTTCACGACCCAGATGACGCCCATGAAGGGCACCTGACGCACCATGGGGAAATCGTTCTGCATATCTTCTCCTGCGGCTCTTCGGGAGGGCCTTGTGTGATAGGAAGGAGCATGAGCAATGTCGACAAGTTAGTCAAGACGAGTCCTGGGGCATTTGGAGACAGGCAGTTTTGGGGAGGTCTATTGACGGTCGATGCTCATCAGCTTACAGCTTGAGGAGTATAATTCTATGAGGTCTGCATATGAGCCTGCATCTTACGGCCTATTGGGAAGCTATGGCTTCTCTCCATCCTGAACTGACTCCGGCCCGCATCATCTCCCAGGAGCGGGGGATGTACCGCATACAGACGGCTGAAGGGAGCATGAACGCCAGCGTTTCCGGCAAGTTCCAGTTCGAATCCCGGAGCCCTTCCGCTTTCCCTGCCGTGGGCGACTATGTGATGGCCGACCTTTCGGACCCGGATACTGTGGTCATCCATGCCATACTGCCGCGTAAGACGCTGTTCCTGCGCCAGGCCGCCGACGGCCGCAAGGAACAGGCCGTGGCCGCCAATATCGACACGGTGTTCCTCTGCGTGAGCATGAACGCCGACTTCAACCTGCGCCGCCTCGAACGCTACCTCGTTGCCGCACGCGAGAGCGGGGCGCGCCCCGTGGTGGTGTTCACCAAGACTGACCTCATCGACTTCGTGCCGGAAGTGCTGGACGAGGTGAAGGAAGTCTCCGGCGATGCCGACATCGTGATGACTTCCGTGTACGGGGAGGACGGCTTCGGCCAGCTCCTGCCCTATTTGGAAGCCGGAAGCACGGTCGTTTTCGTGGGGTCTTCCGGCGTGGGCAAGTCCACGCTGGTCAACTGCCTGCTGGGCGAGGAGCGTCAGGAAGTCGGCGAAGTGGGCGAACTCGGCCAGGGCCGCCACACCACGCGCCGCCGCGACCTTTTCGAGCTTCCCGGCGGGGCTATGGTCATCGATACTCCCGGCATGCGCGAACTGGGCATGTGGGATGCCGAGTCCGGCGTGGAGCAGACCTTCGACGACGTGGAAGCCGTGATAGCTTCCTGCCGCTTCAGCGACTGCACCCACAGGGGCGAGCCGGGCTGTGCCGTGCGTGCCGCCCTTGAGAGCGGAGAGCTGGACGGAGAACGCTGGGAATCCTACCTCAAGCTGAAGGCCGAGAACGAAGAGGCCGCCGAGAAGGCGCGCCGCCTTGCCGCCAAGCAGGAGAAGTTCCGCCAGAACGTCCGTACAGGGAAATACGGCGGCAAGGGCGGAACGAAGAGCGGCGGCAAGAAGCGCCGCTGATACGCTTTCCGCATTTCCAGGATATCGTCAGATGATAATGAAGAAGCCCGCACCTTTCGGTACGGGCTTCTCTGCTATGCGGGGTGCTGAGCCTTACACCATGTCGGGAGTGATGGCTTCGAGGCCGCCCATGTAGGGACGGAGCACAGTGGGGATGACGATGGTGCCGTCGGCCTGCTGGTAGTTTTCGATGACGGCCACCAAGGAGCGGCCGGTGGGCAGGCCGGGGCCGTTCAGGGTATGCACGAATTCAGGCTTGCCGCCGTCCTTGGGACGGAAGCGGATGTTGGCGCGGCGGGCCTGGAAGTCCACGCAGTTGGAGCAGGAAGAGATCTCGCGGTACACGCCCTGGCCGGGGAGCCACACTTCCACGTCGTAGGTCTTGGCGGAGCCGAAGCCCATGTCGCCGGTGCAGAGGGTGATGGTGCGGTAGGGCAGTTCCAGCTTTTCGAGCAGGAGCTCGGCGCAGCGGCGCATGTTTTCCAGTTCGTCCCAGGACTTTTCAGGATGGGCGAAGCGCACCATCTCGACCTTCACGAACTGGTGCTGGCGGATGAGGCCGCGCACGTCCTTGCCGGCGGAACCGGCTTCGGAACGGAAGCAGGGGGTGCCGGCGGTGTAGCGCAGGGGGAGCATATCTTCCTCAAGGATCTCGCCGGCGTGCAGGTTGGTCACGGGCACTTCGGCGGTGGGGATGAGGTAGTAGTTCCACACGGGCATCTTGAAGAGGTCTTCCTCGAACTTGGGGAGCTGGCCGGTGCCCTGCATGGTAGCGGCGTTGACCATGTAGGGAGGAGCGATCTCCACAGCGCCGAATTCGGTGGTCTGGGTGTCGAGGTAGAAGTTCATGAGAGCGCGCTCGAGGCGGGCGAACACGCCGTGGCTCACGCAGAAGCGGGAACCGGCGAGCTTGGCGCCGCGTTCGAAGTCAAGGCCGCGGGCGGCGGCGCCCACTTCGAAGTGCTGCTTCACGGGGAAGTCGAACTCGCGGGGAGTGCCCCAGCGGTGCAGTTCGGGGTTGTCGTTCTCATCGGCGCCCACGGGCACGGAAGCGTCGGGGATGTTCGGTACGCGGAGCATCCACTGGGTCACCTGCTCCTTGATCTCGTTGGCTTCCACGTCGAGAGCCTTGATGCGGTCGGAGAGCTGGCCGAGTTCGGCCACGAGGGCGGAGGCGTCTTCACCGGCGCGCTTCATCTTGGCCACTTCGCCGGAGCGGGCGTTGCGCTCGCTCTTGAGGGTCTCCACTTCGGTGAGGGCGGCGCGGCGGCGGGCGTCGAGTTCGAGGAATTCGTCCACAGAGATGTTGGAATGGCGGTCGGCAAGGGCCTTGGCCACCACTTCGGGCTGTTTCTGGAGCAGTTTGAGATCGAGCATGCGATACTTCCTTGGTTCTGCGAGATATGGTCTGGCTTGCGCCGGAACTTCAAAAGAGGCTAGCAGTTTAGCCCGAGAGAGCCGGGGCGTCAATGTTCTGCAGTTCCCGTATGCCGGCAAGATTCCTTCCCCTTGACCGCAAGGGGCGCAGGACGTAAACTTTTCTGCGATTTTTCTGAACTGAACGCGCTGGGCGCACTGGATATCCTATGGCAGCAAACGCATCTCTGGCGGCACTTTACCGCCCGCAGACATTCGCCGAAGTGGTCGGGCAGGACATGGTGAAGTCCATCCTTTCCCGTGCCGCCCGTGAAGACCGTGTGGCCCCGGCCTACCTGCTCAGCGGTACGCGCGGCGTGGGCAAGACCACCATCGCCCGTATCTTCGCCAAGGCTCTGAACTGCGAGCACGCCCCCACGGGCGAACCCTGCAACCAGTGCGAGGCCTGCCGCCGCATCACGCAGGGCTCTTTCGTGGACGTGGTGGAGATAGACGGCGCCTCCAACCGAGGCATCGACGATATTCGCCGCCTGCGCGACGCTGTGGGCTACGCTCCCCTTGAAGGCCGCTACAAGGTCTTCATCATCGACGAAGCGCATATGCTCACCAAGGAAGCCTTCAACGCCCTGCTCAAGACTCTGGAAGAGCCGCCGGCGCGGGTGACCTTCATCCTCGCCACCACGGAACAGCACAAGTTCCCGGTGACCATCGTGAGCCGCTGCCAGCATTTCGTGTTCCGCCAGATACCCGAAGCCACGCTGGAAGCCCACATCTGCAATATCCTCGACCGCGAAGGCCGCCCCTTCGAGCAGGAAGCCGCCCACCTCATCGCCCGCCGTGCGGCAGGTTCGGTGCGCGACTCCATGAGCCTGCTCGGCCAGGTGCTGGCTCTGGGCTGTGCCCCCGGTGAGGCCCTCACCGCACGCATGGCCCGCGAAGTTCTCGGTCTGGCCGGCCAGGAAGTCATGGACCGCCTGCTCACCGCTCTTGCCACGCACGATACCACGGGCATCACTGTCCTCGTGCGCGAACTTCTGGCGCAGGGCGCGGACATGGGCTTTTTCCTGCGCGAGCTGGGAAGCCTCTGGCGCGACCTTTTCCTCATCAAGCAGGCTGGCCGCGATGCCGCCCAGGAACTCGACCTGCCCCAGAGCGAGCGTGAACGCCTTGCGGACATAG
>JAZQMJ010000253.1:0-3369 GCA_045543435.1 Mailhella sp. | reverse complement strand
TTTCGGCCGCGGCAAAGGTCACGTCGGGCAGGTGACCGGCGTAGGCCATGGTCCGGGTGGCCACCTTCTGGAACACGGGAGCGGCGATGGCTCCGCCGTAACCTGTGGTGACGGGTTCGTCAAGCATCACGTAGATGACGTAGCGCGGATCGTCGGCAGGCACAATACCCCCGAAGGAGGCGAGGCGCTTGCGGCTGTAGCCCTTGCCCGAAGGGTCGGCCTTCTGGGCCGTGCCCGTTTTGCCTGCCACGCGCAGGCCCGGGATGCGGGCGCGGGAGCCGGTGCCGTCGCCGTCAACGGTCTCTTCCATCATGCGCAGTACGGCGCGGCAGGAAGCTTCGCTGAAGATGCGCTGGCCGGCGCTGTCCGCAGAGTTCCGGCCTTTCTCATCGAGCACGAGGCGCAGGGGGCGGAACTCGCCGCCGTGGGCAAGTATGGTGTAGGCCTGGAGCATCTGCAGGCCGGTGACGGAAACGCTCTGGCCGAAAGAGGTGGCCATGAGGTCCACTTCGCTCCACGAACGCGGGCGGCGCAGTATGCCGCGGCTCTCGTGTATGCCTATGCCCGTCTTGCCGCCGAAGCCGAGGCGGGAAAGGTAGGAATGCATCTTTTCCGCGCCGAGTTCAAGGCCGATCTTCGCCGTGCCGATATTGCTGGAGTGGGAGATGATCTCCGTACAGGTGAGGTATTCGAAGGAGTGGGTGTCGTCGCGAATGGTCACATAGCGGGTGCGCCATGTGCCTTTCTCGCAGTATATCTTGCGGTTGGGCGTGACCAGCTTCTCGTCCAGCGCGGCGGCCATGATGAGCGGCTTGAAGGTGGAGCCGGGCTCGAGGCTGTCGCCGGCGAGGCGGTTGCGATAGATGGAAGGCTTGGAGCTGCGGTAGCTGTTGGGATTGAAGAAGGGGTACTGCGCCCAGGCGATGATCTCGCCTTTCTCCACGTCGGAAACGAGGACGCCGCCCCAGCGCGCGCCGGAGGATTCCACGGCCTGGCTCAGCACGTCCTCAGCGATGAACTGCACCTGCACGTCGAGCGTGAGGGTCACGTCTTCGCCCTGCGTCTCTTCTATCGGCACGCCTTCTTCGTTGAGCACGCGCAGGGCCGCATCGCGGGCCACGCGTTCCTTGGCCACTGTGCCCCTCAGCTTCTTGTCGAAGGCGCGCTCCACGCCTTCAAGGCCCTTTCCGTCCAGATCCACGAAGCCGATGAGCTGGCCTGCGAGGTGGCGGTAGGGATAGACGCGCTGGAATTCCTTGGCAAGCCTTACGCCCTTTATCTTTTCCTTCTCGATGGCCGCGGCCGTGGCGTCGTCGACCTTTCGAGCCAGCCATACGAAGGGGCTCTTCCGGCGCAGCTGGGCGAGTACGTCGGACTTGGAGCGTTTCAGGATGGGGGCGAGGCGGGTGGCCGCATCGTCGAGATCCAGGATGTCGGCAGGCTTGGCGGAGACGGAGAAGCAGGGGACGCTGCGGGCGAGCACGCGGCCGTGCCTGTCGAGTATGCTGCCCCGGCCGCCCTGCACTTCCGTCAGCATGGACTGCTGATACTTGGCATCCGCCTTATAGGTGGGGCCGAGTATGACCTGCACATAGAAAGCGCGGCCGAGGAGGATGAGCCAGACCAGGGAAAAGAGTATGGCTCCGTAGTGGAAACGGATGGAAAGGATCTTGTTCCACAGTTCCTTCGCTCTGCTTTTCATGCGCGAGAACAGCCCTTTGCCCGAAGGGGCAGAGGGCTGAACTTCTGCGATGCGGCGATTGGCTCGCGGCCGCCCTATGGGGCGGGAAGAGGAGGAACTGTTTGGTCGCATAGGCTATTTTCTGCGGGAGGATTCTATCCTGCGGATCTGGCCGGGGTCGGCCATGGCCATGCCGAGACGTTCAGCGGTCTTGCCGAGGATATAGGGGGAGAGGAGGCTGTCGCGCTCCACCTCGAGCTTGGCGATGTGGTTGCGGGCGGCTTCCGCCTGGCACTGCATGTTATGGATGTCGGAGGCGATGCTTCTGGAACCCACGTTGATCCACGTCACAGTCATGCCCATGATAAGACTGAACATGAGAGCCATCAAGATAAAAAGAAACCATCCGCTGATATTGAGGGCGGCAGTACGAGTGTTCATGACAGCTCCTTGGCATAGGGCGGCAGTTTTTCCACGACGCGAAGCTTCGCACTGCCGGATCTGGGGTTGAAGGAGAGTTCGTCCCTGCTGGGGACGATGGGCTTTCTGGTGAGAAGCTTCACTTCCGCGTGGTGGTTGCACACGCAGCGGGGAAGATGGGGCGGGCAGAGGCAGTCGGTGCTCCACTCGCGGAAACGCTGCTTGACTATGCGGTCTTCCAGAGAATGGAAGGTGATGATGGCGAGGCGGCCGCCCACGGCGAGGCGGGGGAGTATGGCGTCGAGGAAGCGTTCGAGCTGGCCGAGTTCGTCGTTCACCACCATGCGTATGGCCTGGAAGGTGCGGGTGGCGGGGTGGTTGCGGGCCTGGGCGCGCCACTTGGCCGGGTAGGCATGCCACACGATGTCGGCCAGGCGGCCCGTGGTCTCGATGGGGGCTTCCTGGCGGGCCTCGACGATGGCGCGGGCGATGCGGGCGGCCTGCGGGTCTTCGCCGTAGGCTTCGATGATCTGGCGCAGGGTGTTCACGTCGGCCATGTTCACCACAGTGCGGGCGTTCTCCATCCAGGGCTCGCGGCCTTCGTGGCGGAAGGAGCCCATGTCCATGCGCATGTCCAGGGGGGCGTCGCCGTGCAGGGAGAAGCCGCGGTCGGTGACGTCGAGCTGGAGGGAGGAGACGCCGATGTCGAGCAGGGCGCCGTCGATGGTGGGCCAGTTCAGGGCGTCGAGCGCGCCTTCGAAAGATGCGTATTCAGAGGAGAAGAGGCGGCAGTTCTCGCCGTAGGGGGCGAGGCGCTCGGCGGCGCGTTCAAGGGCCTGCGGGTCGCGGTCGAGGCCGCAGAGAAAGGCTTTGCCGCCAGCCCTTTCCATGAGGGCGGAGGAATGCCCGGCAAGGCCGAGGGTGCCGTCGAGGTAGCGGCCGCCTTCGCGCGGGGCAAGGGCGTCCAGCACTTCATCGAGAAGGACGGAGACGTGCTTCGCGTTCTGGGCCGTGACGGCGGGAGAAGGAGGAAGAGTCTTTTCCATGGCGATGCGGGGCTAGAGAGAGAAGTCGATGCCGCTGGCGGCCAGTTCCTCGGTGACTCCGGCAAGGTTGTCGGGAGCCATGGAGGCCTTGAGGGCGGCGGGGTTCCAGATTTCAAAGCGGTCCACGAGGCCGAGCACAGTGGCTTCGCGGTCGATGCCGGCATAGGCGCGGTGGTCCGGCGTGAGGAGGATGCGGCCGTGGGAGTCGGGCGTGTGGGTCTC
>JAZQMJ010000252.1:0-13064 GCA_045543435.1 Mailhella sp. | reverse complement strand
CCTGCTTCATGGCCTTGATCTGGGCGGCGCCGCCCACGCGGGAAACGGAGATGCCCACGTTGATGGCGGGACGGATACCGGCGTTGAACAGGTTGGTTTCCAGGAACACCTGACCGTCGGTGATGGAGATCACGTTGGTGGGGATGTAGGCGGAAACGTCACCGGCCTGGGTCTCGATGACGGGCAGAGCCCTCAGGGAGCCGGCGCCGAGCTCGTCGCTGAGCTTGGCAGCGCGTTCGAGCAGGCGGGAGTGCAGGTAGAACACGTCGCCGGGGAAGGCTTCACGGCCCGGAGGACGACGGAGCAGCAGGGACATCTGGCGATAAGCCACGGCCTGCTTGGAAAGGTCGTCGTAGATGATGAGGGCGTGCTGGCCGTTATCGCGGTAGTACTCGGCCATGGTGCAGCCGGAGTAAGGGGCGATGAACTGCAGGGGGGCGGATTCAGAAGCGGAGGCGGACACGATGGTGGTGTATTCCATGGCGCCGTGCTGGCGCAGGGTCTCCGCAACGAGAGCCACGGTGGACTTCTTCTGGCCGATGGCCACATAGAAGCAGTGCACGCCGGTGCCCTTCTGGGCGAGGATGGCGTCCACGCAGATGGCGGTCTTGCCCACCTGGCGGTCGCCGATGATAAGTTCACGCTGACCACGGCCGATGGGGGTAATGGCGTCGATAGCCTTGATACCCGTGACCATGGGTTCGTGCACGCTCTTGCGCTGCATGATGCCGGGAGCCTTGAGCTCCACGGGGCGGACTTCGGTGCTTTCGATGGGTCCGAGTCCGTCCAGAGGCTGACCCAGCGGGTTCAGCACACGGCCTGCCACAGCGGGGCCGACCGGCACAGAGAAGATGCGGCCCGTACGCTTGACGGGGTCGCCTTCTTTGATGCCCGTGTCGTCACCGAGCAGTGCGACGCCGACATTGTCTTCTTCGAGGTTGAGCACCATGCCCATGAGCCCGCCGGGGAATTCCAGCAGTTCCATGGACATAGCATTGCGAACGCCGTACACGCGGGCGATACCGTCGCCCACGTACATAACGGTGCCGGTCTCGCTCATTTCCACATGCTGGTCGTAGTTGCGGATCTGCTCCTCGATGATCTTTCCGATCTCTTCAGCCTTGATGTGCATGGCCTACTCACCCCTCTTGATGGATTCTCTGAGGTTATCGAGCTGCGCGCGCAGACTTGCATCGTACACCGAGTCGCCAACGCGGAGGACTATGCCGCCGATGATGGCAGGGTCGATGACGAATTCGAGCACGAGCTTGCGCCCGGTCTGCGATTCCAACTTGGTTTTGATTTCATCCATGTGCTCGTCGTCCAGCTCCACGGCGGTGGTCACGACGCCGCGGGAGATGCCGCGGGCATCATCGAGCATGACGCCGAAATCCGCCGCGATGGCGGGGAGCAGGCCGAGCCGGTCCTTGTCGGCCAGCAGAGCACAGAAACGTTGTTCAACGGCGCCGCCGCCCGCCACATCCAGCAGGGACAGCACCACTTTCTTCTTCTCTTCCGAAGAGAGCACAGGGTTGCGGAAAGCCTCCGCGAGTTTCGGAGTCTTCTCCACAGCCTCGCCAAGCGCGGAAAGAGAAGCGCCATAGCGTTCCAATTCGGCCATGCCGGCTTCCTTCCCTATGGAGAAGAGAGCGGAGGCATAGCGCCGGGATACGACATTGCCGATCACTTCAGCACCACCTTGGTCAACGATTTGTCGATCAGATCCTGATGCGTTGCGGCATCGAGCCTTTCGACAAGGCTCTTCTCGAGCTCGGCCACGATGGTGTTCGCCATACGGGCGCGGATGGCTTCGAGTTCAGCCTTGCCTTCCTGTTCCGCATTGCGGGCAGCCTGCTCGACGATGCGGGCAGCCTGCGTCTCGGCGTCGGCCAGGATGGCGGCCTTCATACGTTCCGCCTGGGCGCGGCCTTCTTCAAGAAGCTTGGCGCATTCGGCTTCGACGTCGGCGATCTGACGCTCGACTTCGGCCAGATGAGCCTCGGCTTCCTGCTTGCGGCTGGCCAGATCGTCCATTTCCTGGACGACTTCTTCGCGGCGGCCCGCAAAGAACGTTTTCAGTTTTTTGCCCGCGGCGTACCAGATGATGCCGATGAAGATAGCGGCATTGACGATGCGCAGCAGGAAGTCGATCCACGGGAGACCGTGGCCGTCGCCTGCAGCCGCAACCTGGCACGAAACGAGGACAAGAGCGCAGGCTGTAATTATACCATAGATTTTCTGCACGCCATACTCCTTGCTGTGAAGGCTATCCAAGCATGGACTTAAGGGCAACCTGAACGAATTCGCCCACTCTGCCGTCGAGCTCGCGCTGCGCTTCGGCGCTTTCAGCCTGAACGCGGTCGGCCGCGGCGCGATGGATGGCACGGGCTTCTTCCCCGGCCGCGTGCATGCGGGCCTGGGCAGTCTGTTCCGCACTGGCCTTTATGCTTTCGCGGGCGGCCGCGACTTCGGCGCGGGCCTTGGCTATGCGGGCGGTGTAACCTTCCATCTTGAGGTCGGCCTCACTCCTGATGGTGTCGGCGCTTCCTCTCAGTTCATCGTTCTGGGCACGGCGGCGAGCGATGACGCCGCGGACAGGACGGATGATAAGGTAATTGATGATCGCCAGGGCGACCAAGAAATTAACCAACTGAATCAGGAGGGTTATGTCGATATTGATCATTACGAGAACCTCCAACCGAAGCTGTAAAAAGGGGCCACTCAACCAATGTCATTCTAAGCCCCCAAAGTTCTGCGCTCCTGAATTATTGGGAGTAGAATTATTCCTCTTATCTATCTTGTTCGCTAGGATTTGTCAAAGCCGCTTCTTGATTTTATTCAATTAATAAAGGCCTTCACGAAAGCCGTTTGCACCTTTCATAGCAAGCAGGCAATGCCCTGACATATCAGCATGATAGGCACTGTTTATCCGCTCAAACAGTCTAAGATTCCAACACGTTGCCCCTCTGGGCCGACCACGCTGCGGAACATTTTCCGGTATCTTTTCGCGGCATGACGGACAAAAAAATAAAAAAAAATATTTTTTCACAATATCAGCAAAAAAAAACGCGTCCGAAAGACGATCTTCTTCCGGACGCGGCTTTTTCCCGCTCTCTGCAGGCCTTTCTCAGCTCTTGAAAACGAAACGGCGCATTGAGATGCTGAGCACAATCCCCACAAGGGCGCAGTTCACCACGAGGGCCGTGCCGCCGTAGCTGATGAACGGGAGCGGCATGCCCACCACGGGCATGAGGCCTACCACCATGCCGATGTTCACGATGATCTGCCAGAAGAAATAGAAGAAGATGCCGGCGGCCAGCGTACTGCCGAAGCGGTCCTTGGCGTCGCGCACAGTGGCGTACATGGCGGCAAGGAAGAGGCAGAACAGCACGATGAGGGCCATACAGCCCACGAAGCCCCACTCCTCGCCGAGGACGGCGATGGCGAAGTCCGTATGCTTCTCCGGCAGGAAGCGGAGCTGGCTCTGCGTACCGTCGAGGAAGCCCTTGCCGAACATCTCGCCGGAGCCGATGGCTATCTGCGACTGTATGATGTGGTAGCCCGCGCCGCGCGGATCGGCCGTAGGGTCGAGGAAGGTCATGATGCGCCCGCGCTGGTAGTCGTGCAGGGCGAACCAGCCCAGCGGCAGCACCAGCGGTATGACCACGAGGCACACCCGGAGCACGCGCCACTTCACGCCATGGAAGAGGACCATGCCGCCCAGCAGGACCAGCACAGTGAGGCCGGAGCCGAGGTCGGGCTGGTTGGCGATGAACAGGAATGGCACGAGGCCTATGGCCAGCACGCGGGCGAGGCGTTTCCAGCCGAGGGTCTCGCCGTCGCGGCAGAGAGCCTTCGCGCCCATCATGAGCACGGCGAATTTGGCAAGCTCGCTGGGCTGGAGGTTCATGACGCCGAGGTCTATCCAGCGCTTCGCGCCATAGACTGTCTTGCCGATGAGGGGCACCAGCATGAGCAGGATGAGCACCACGATGAAGCAGGGCACGGCCATGCGCTCGATGCGGCGGTAGTCCACCACGGCGCAGACGGCCATCGCCCCGAGGCCGATGAGCCCCCACACCAGCTGCTTATGGAAGAAGGGGGACAGCACGAAGCCGCCTTCCACACGGGCGCCGCTCGCGGAATAGAGGTTCACCATGCCGACGGCAAAGAGGAGCATGGTGGTCAGCACCAGGCCCCAGTTTATCTGGAAGAACATCCGCCTGTCGGGCATGTGGACCGGGTACATCGGCTATTTCCCCGCCATTTCCATGTCGCGCTTCAGGGCTTCGAGCACGGCGTCGGTGACGTGCCCGGGCACGGCGTTGCGCTCGAGGTGGTTCACGCCGCGGATGGTCGTGCCTGCGGGGGAGCATACCTTGACGCGGAGGTCGGCAAAGCTCTCGCCGCTCTCAAGGGCCAGCTTCGCCGTGCCTTCCACCATGGCGGCGATGAGTTCGCGGGAATCGGAAGCCTTGAGCCCCATGGTGATGCCGGCATTGAGCAGGCCTTCCATGAAGAGGAAGACGAAGGCCGGGCCGCATCCGACCAGCGAAGTGAAGGCCGGGAACAGGCGTTCGGGCAGGACCACGGCCATGCCCAGCTTCTGGAACAGGGCCAGCAGTTCAGTCTTGCGGGCTTCGGAAAGGGAGGGGTCGTCGAAGCAGAGGGCGAACACGCCCTTGCCCACGATGACAGGCAGGTTGGGCATGGTGCGCACCACGGGGCAGAGGCCGCCTGCGCCCTGCATGAGCTTTTCCTGGGAGACGGCCGCCGCCAGCGAAAGCACGACCTTGGAGCCGTCCAGCGCGGGGCGTATCTCTTCGAGCATGGCTTCCATCTGGTAAGGCTTCACCGCGAGGATGATGACATCCGCCGCCTCGGCGAGGGCGCGGGGGCTTTCCGCCCATGTCACGCGATGCCCTTCGGCGTCCAGGGCTTCCACCTTGGAACGGCTGTGGTCATGGCCGAAGAGTTCGTATCCGCCGTGGGGCACGAGGCCCTTGAGCACGCCGCCGCCCATATTGCCGCAGCCTATGCAGCCTATTTTCATGCTTCTATCCTTAATTATGTCTTGCAGTATGCAGAAAGCGGACTGCCCGGCCCGCCGGAGCAGGAGGAGCGGTCCGCTTTCCCTGGAAATGTCATGCCGTCACTTCTGCAGTTCCCTGAGCACGGGAAGGGTCTTGACGAACTGCAGGGCCAGGCGGAGCTGGTTGTCTCGGGCTATCATGTCCTTCACGTCCTCAGAGCCCTTGTCCTTCTTGTCGGCTTTGTCCTTGGCCTTCTTTTCGGCCTTGTCCGCGGCCTTCTTGGACTCTTCGTCCTTCTTGGCCTTCTTCTGCTCGAGGTGTCGGCGCAGGTCCTTCTCGCGCACGGAGAAGGCGGGGGCTTCCTCTTCGCGCGGGTTCTCCCAGGCTATCTCGAAGTCGGGCTTGATGCCCTCGGCCTGGATGGACTTGCCGGAAGGAGTGTAGTAGCGGGCCACGGTAAGCTTGAGGCCCGTGCCGTCGGCCAGCGGGATGAGGTTCTGCACAGAGCCCTTGCCGAAGGTCTGCTCGCCGAGGATGAGGGCGCGCTTGCGGTCGCGCAGGGCGCCGGCCACGATCTCGGAGGCGGAGGCGGAACCGGCGTTCACCAGCACCACCATGGGGCTGTCCACGTCGCTTTCCTGGGAGCGGGCCTTGAAGGTGCTTGCCCCCTTGGCGTCGCGGCCGCGCATGGAAACGATATCGCCGTCGCGCAGGAACATGTCGGCCACTTCCACGCTCTGGTCGAGCAGGCCGCCGGGATTGTTGCGCAGGTCGAGCACGATGCCCTTGATCTCGCCCTTGGCGCGGGCCTTCTTCAGAGCTTCGGCAAGGTCTTCGGCAGTACGGCCGCTGAAGCGGGTGAGGCGTATCCACCAGTAGCCGTCCTCGAGCTCGCGGGACTTCACGCTGATGAGCGGGATGGCGTCGCGCGTGATCTTCATGGTCACGGGCTTGGTGCTGTCGCTGTGCAGGACCTGCAGTTCCACGTCCGTGCCGCGCTTGCCGCGCATCTTGGAGACGACTTCGTTGAGCGTCATGTCCATGGTGAGCTCGCCGTCCACGGAGACGATGATGTCGCCGGCGCGGAGGCCTGCGCGGTGGCCGGGAGTATCTTCGATGGGGCTCACCACGAGCACCTGGCCGTTCTGCATGGTTATCTCGATGCCCACGCCGAAGAACTCGCCGCTGGTGTTCTCCTGCATCTCCTGGAATTCCTTCTTGGTCATCAGGGTGGAGTGCGGGTCGAGATTTTCGAGCATGCCCTTGAGCGCGCCGTCGAGAAGTTCCTTCTGCGAGACTTCGTTGACGTAATACTGCTCCACCATGTCGAGTATCTGGCTGAAGCGGCGCAGGGATTCATAGTCGGCTTCTGCGCTCACGGCCTTCATCACGCCGCCTCCGGCAAGGAAGGTCACCAGCGCGAGGGATGCCGTGGTCAGCATGCGTATCTTTTTCATAACAGCCTCCGAAAACAGGATGGAACCTTTGGACGATAGGGCCTATCCCGTCAAAACGCAATGGATTTCATCAGTTCTCTAACGGCAGGAGCACTCTTTCCAGTTCCAGAAGGCGGCGTTTCAGCTCCAGCCCTTCCCCGAAGCCCACGAGGCTCCCGTCCGCCCCCACCACTCTGTGGCAGGGCACGACGAGGAGCAGAGGGTTGCGGTTGCAGGCCATGCCCACGGCCCTCGCCCCCCGGGGTGAGCCCACGGCGCGGGCCACCTCGCCATACGAGCGGGTACAGCCCCAGCCGATGCGGCGAAGCTCCTCCCACACGCGGAGCTGGAACTGCGTGCCCTGCGGCGACAGCGGAAGGTCGAAGCGGCGCAGCCGGCCTGCGAGATAGGCGTCGAGCTGGGCGCAGGCCTCCTTCAGCAGGGGCGTGGCTTCAGAGCTGGAAGCGCCCCTCCCTTCCTCGGGGCTGAGGTACTGCACGCGGGTCAGGGCATCGCCCTGCTCTTCCACGAGCAGGAAGCCCCACGGCATGGCATGGACGACGGCAGGCATGGCGTTCTCCGGCATATCTTTAATTTAAGGATAAGAGACTGTACCCGGCACGCAGGGGCGACGCAAGCGCGGAGCGAGCCTCTTTTCTGCCGTGACCGCCCCATTTCCTAAATTTTATTTGACGAGCGGCACGGAGCAACGTAACCCATTGAGGAGGGAGGAACTATGCGCATGAACATCGAACTGCCCGGCTGGCTCGACGCCTGCCGCCCCGACGACGCCCTCTACGCCGACGCCTACGAAGGCACGCCCGCCGAACTGCGCGCTCTGCTCAAGACGGCCATCGCCTTCGCCTTCCACCGCTGGCCCCTTGCGGACGACGAACAGCGCGTGTCCCGCCGCTCCGCCCGCTCCGGCTTCGCCCACAGCGAAAGCTCCAGCCCCGCAGGCTGGGCCATAGCCAGCCTCGGCCCGGGCTTCGCTTCCCCGGCGCGCCTTCTCGCCGCCCTCGTCCCGGCCATACTCGCCGGAGTCGGGCGCATGATCGTCATTTCCGAAGCTCCCTTCTCCCCCGCCGTCTGCGCCGCCCTCGAACTGGCCGGCCTCGAAGATTCCTTCCTGCTGGACGGCGAACAGATGCCCGGCCTCTACGAGGATATGCGCACGCTCTGCCCCGAAGGCCGCGTGCTCGCCTTCCCTGATGCCGAAGGGAACTTCACGCCCGCCCAGCGGGAGCTCCTGCATTCCGCCGCGCTGGACGGCATGCCCCGCCTGCGCGACCTCCCCTCTCCCCGACTGCTCTGCCTGCACGAGCCCGGCTCATTCCATGAGGAAAGCCTGCGCTGGATGCAGCCCGATGCCGAATTCCTCAGCGAGCCCGCGCCTGACATCCGCGCCGCCTACGTTCCCGACGAAGAGTCCGCTCCCGGCGGCTTCCCCTTCGTCTGCGGCCCGGGCATGGAAGCCTGCTGGCCCGGCCCCTCTCCCGAATTCTATCGTACCCGTACCTGTTCCGCCTTCCTCTTCCAGAAAAACGACCCGGAGGCCCTCTCATGAGCAAGGACCCTATGAAACAGCTCCGCAACCTGGGCATCATCGCCCACATCGACGCGGGCAAGACCACGCTCAGCGAGCGTATCCTCTTCTACACCAGCAAGATCCATCGCATGGGCGAAGTGCATGACGGCACCGCCACCATGGACTTCATGCCCGAAGAGCAGGAACGCGGCATCACCATCGCCGCGGCGGCCTCCACCTGCCGCTGGAAGGACTGGACCATCAACCTCATCGACACCCCCGGCCATGTGGACTTCACCATCGAGGTGGAACGCTCCCTGCGCGTGCTCGACGGCGCCGTGGGCGTGTTCTGCGCCGTGGGCGGCGTGGAGCCGCAGTCCGAGACCGTGTGGCGGCAGTCCGAATCCTTCGGCGTGCCCAAGCTGGCCTTCATCAACAAGATGGACCGCGTGGGCGCGAACTTCGCCGCCGTGGTGGACGCCCTGCACGAACGCCTCGGCGCCACCCCCGCCGCCCTCACAGTCCCGCTGGGCGAAGGCCCGGAATTCTACGGCGTGGCCGACGTCATCGCCATGAAGAAGCTCATCTTCGATGAAGACTCGCAGGGCCGCAGCATGGAAGTGCTGGAACTCGAAGGCGACGAACTCGAGACCGCCCAGATGTGGCGCGAGAAGACCCTCGAGACCCTCGGCGAGAACGACGACGAGTTCATGGAAAAGTATCTTGAGGAAGCCTTCACGGAAGACGACATCCACGCCGCCATCCAGCGCGCCACCCTCGCCCGGAAGATCACGCCCGTGCTCACCGGCTCGGCCCTGAAGAACGCCGGCGTCCAGCCCCTGCTCGACGCCGTGGGCCGCTACCTGCCCTCCCCGGCCGACGTGCCCGCCCCCCGCGCCACCAGCGCCGACGGCACCCAGGAAAAGACTGTGGACATCAGCCCCGCCGCGCCCTTCTGCGGCCTCGTGTTCAAGGTGCTCATGGAAGGCGGCCGCAAGACCTCGCTCCTGCGCATCTATTCCGGCACGCTCAAGGAAGGCGATTCCGTGCGCAACATCGCCCTCGCCAAGGACGAACGCATCTCCCGCATGTTCCGCATGGACGCCGACCAGCAGGAACAGCTCGCCGAGGCCAGCTCCGGCGACATCATCGCCGTCATCGGCCTGCGCTCCGCCCGCACCGGCGACACTGTGGCCGCCCACGGGCAGGACATCCTTCTCGAAGACCTGCAGGCCGTGAAGCCCGTCATCTCCATGGCTCTCGAGCCCCGCAACGCCGACGAAGGCAAGACGCTGGACGAAGCCCTCGCCCGCTACGCCATCGAAGACCCGACCCTCGGCGTCTCGCAGGACGAAGGCTCCGGCAACCGCATCATCTCCGGCATGGGCGAACTGCATCTCGACGTCATACTCGAACGCATGCGCCGCGAGTACAATATCGCCCCCCGCCACGGCCAGCCCCAGGTCGTGGCCCGCGAGACCGTGCGCATCGAAGCTTCCGGCTCCGGCCTCTTCGACCGCGAACTCGGCACTGTGCATCATGTGGGCGAAGTCTCCCTCACCATGTCCCCGGCCGAACGCGACAGCGGCAACGTGGTGCGCCTCTCCGACGCCCTCGCGAATGCCGACCCGAAGGAAGCCGTGCCCCGCGCCCTTGTGGAAGAAGTTCTGCAGGGTGTGCGCGACAGCCTGCTCTCCGGCCCGCAGACCGGCTACCCCGTGCAGGACGTCATCGTCACTGTGACGGCCATCCGCAAGGACGGCGCGACCACCGCGGGCTGCCGCATGGCCGCCTCCATGGCCGTGCGCGACGCTATGGAAAAGGCCCGCGCCACTGTGCTCGAGCCCATCATGGACGTGGAGATAGTCGCTCCGGACGAAGCCCTCGGCTCCTCCATCAGCCTGTTCCAGAACTGCGGCGGCAAGGTGGAAGAACTGGGCGAACGCGGCGGCATGCGCTACCTCGCAGGCGTCGCCCCCATGAGGAAGCTCTTCGGCTTCTCCACCTCCCTGCGCTCCGCTACCCAGGGCCGCGCCGGCTTCACCCTGCGCTTCAAGCACTACGATTCGATGTAGAGCAAGGAAGATATGACAAGATGCGGGGCTCCGCCCCGCTCCCCGCGAGGGGAATGATTCCCCTCGACCCCCATTACGGACATCTGCCGCTTTGCGGCAGTGTCCGAATTGCGGGTGCAGGGGCATCATGCCCCTGCCGGAGGGGATTGGGGAGGCAGAGCCTCCCCGAAAAGGAAAAAACATGTCCGATATCAATCTGTTCACTGCCGCCAAGGCCAAGAAGAGTCTCGGCCAGCACTTCCTGCATGACGAGCGCGTGGTCCAGCGCATCGTGGATCTCCTGCGCGTGGAGGAAGGCGACCAGGTCATGGAGATAGGCCCCGGCCCGGGCGCCCTCACCAAACTGCTCCGCCCCCTGCCCTGGAGCCGCCTGCTCCTGCTGGAAAAGGACGATCACTACGCCTCCGAACACGCCGCCCGCCCCCTGCCCGGCCTTGAAGTCGTGCCCGGCGACGCCCTCGCCTTCCCGTGGGAAGAGCTCGAAGGCCCGTGGAAGATAGCAGGCAACCTGCCCTACAACGTGGCCTCGCCCATGATGTGGGACATAGTCTGCCGCGTACCGAACCTCGCCCGCGCCGCCTTCATGATACAGAAAGAAGTGGGCGACCGCCTCCTCGCCAAGCCCGGCGGCAAGGACTACGGCGCGCACACCGTGTGGATACAGAGCTTCGTCAATGTGCAGAAGGGCTTCGTCATCGGCCCCTCGGCCTTCTCTCCGCCCCCCAAGGTGGACTCCGCCGTGGTGGTCTTCACCCCCCTTCCCGCCGAGAAGAGGCCCAACCACCCCGAGCGGCTTTCCCGCCTCATCAAGATCTGTTTCCAGCAGAGAAGGAAGCAGCTGCAGACCATACTGCGCCACGCCGAGCCCCAGCGCTTCTCTCCGGAAATCCTTGCGGCACTAGGCATCGAAGGCACGCAGAGGCCCGAGACGCTCACCGTTCCGCAGTTCCAGCAGCTTGCAGAGGCACTTTTTTCAGAAAAATAACCCCTCGTTTTTGTCGACACCTTGACAAGAAGCAGGAAACTTGTTCCTAAAGTAAGAACCGCATTGCCTATCCCATTCTGCTATCTGCCTTTTCAGGCAGAAAGGAGCCGCTTTATGACCAAGGCCGAACTCATCGCCAAAATCGCCGGAAGCGCCGCCATCAGCAAAAGCAACGCTGAACAGTCGCTGAATGCCCTGCTCGACGCCATACAGGAAGCCCTCGCCACCGACGGCAAGCTCTCCCTCCCCGGCTTCGGTTCTCTCGTCGTCGAGGAACGCAAGGAGCGCAAGGGCCACAACCCCCGCACCGGTGAAGCCATCACCATCCCTGCGGGCAAAGTCGTTAAATTTAGGGCTGGCATTAATCTGAAAAAGCAGATACAGTAGCGGAACGGTTCGTCTCCCGGATTTTCCAGGCTGAGAACCGCCTAGTGCTCAAGGAGTATCCATGCTTATCCACGGTCAGAACAACCAGAGTCCGCTCCCCTGGGATCTTCCCCTCTGGCAGCCCGACTATGCCATCTTCTTCGGTGTGCTCTACGCTGTCATCCTCATCCTCGGCATCGGCCTCTCTCTGGTCTTTGCGCGTTCCTTCCTGGACTATATGAAGTCCGATCGCGACGAACACTGATACGATTTTAATTTTTATGGCAAGTTTCCCCGGAGTTCACCACTCTGGGGGCTTGCCTTTTGCGGCAAATTGATTTAGTTTGCCAACTTCCTGTGCTGAAAAGCTGTGAGTCCTCTTTCCGGGCTCGCCCGGAAGGCTTGCTTGCGCAGGGATGCTTTCTCCGTAACGTTTCGGGCCACTTTCTGGCGGCGGATCTGGACGGAAGAAAAGATTCGCTGAAAGGGGGTGATAAACTATGCCCGGTGTTTTTCTCAACGAAGACGACTATAATTTCGACATCGCTCTTCGCCGCTTCAAGAAGCAGGTGGAGAAGGCCGGCGTTCTCTCTGAAATGAAGAAGCGCCAGCACTACGAAAAGCCCAGCGTCATGCGCAAGAAGAAGAAGGCTGCTGCCCGCAAGCGTCTCATGAAGAAGATGCGCAAGGTCAACATGGGTTAATTCTTCGACTACAGCGGTTCGCTAGGTCAGAACCGTATGCAGACCGGTAAGGAGCCGGAAATCAGACCTTTCACCAGGAACGATTTCCGGCTCTTCTGCCGTTTGCGCCCCGGCATCCCCTGATGCCAAAGCGTGCGAAGACAGCACAACGTATTGTTTTTATTGCCGTAAAGTGCAAACTTTGCGGCCTTTCCGTCATGGTCCGGGCAGTACCGGCCATAGCCCGAGCTTCAGCCCGGCAGAAAGGAAGTCGTATATGAGCATCGCCGAACAGATCGAAAAGGACTATATCCAGGCTTACAAGGCCAAGGATCAGGTGCGCCTCGGCACTCTGCGCCTGCTCAAGACCGCCGCTAAGAACAAGCAGGTGGAACTCATGCGCCCCCTCACCGATGACGACGTCATGAACGTCATCATCCGCGAGCTCAAGCAGCGCCAGGATTCCATCGAGCAGTTCACCGCCGCCGGCCGCACCGACCTCGCCGACAAGGAAGCCGCCGAAGCCGAAGTGCTCAAGGGCTACATGCCCGCCCAGCTCACCGAAGAAGAGCTGGCCGAAGCGGTGGAAAAGGCCTGCGCTCCCCTCCTCGAGGGCGGCATGAAGAACATGGGCCAGGCCATCAGCGCCATCATGGCCGAATACAAAGGCCGCGTGGACGGCAAGGCGGTGAGCGCCGCCGTGAAGGCCCGTCTGCAGCAGGCCGACTGATCTATGGACGAACGCACCCTACGCGCCCTCGAATTCCCCCGCGTACTCGAACGGCTTTCCGCCTTCTGCCTCTCAGAAGCCGGAAAGGAAGCCGCTCTCGCTCTGCGCCCTCTGGCCGACGCCGACGCCGTGCGCGACAGCCAGTACCTCTACGACGAACTGCGCTCGTGGATGGCCGAAGGCGAGTTCCGCCTCGGCTCCTTCCCCGACATCTCCGGCCTGCTGGCC
>JAZQMJ010000251.1:0-7526 GCA_045543435.1 Mailhella sp. | reverse complement strand
ACTGGTGAGGCCCCGCCCCCCCAGGCCCCTCCGTCGGGGGAGATGATCTCCCCCGAGCCCCCGCATTGCCGCCGCCGCAGACTCGCTACGCGAGGCAGCGACGGCGGAATCGAGGGTGCAGGGAAATCATTTCCCTGCCGGTGGGGTTCGGGGAGGCAGAGCCTCCCCGGCTGCCCACTCTTCCCCCATTCGGGCCGGCATGCCGGCTCAGGCAAAGATGAATCCAACCCTTTTGCTAGGGAGATATAGATGAGTCTGGACGATCTGTTTACTGTCCGTGACACGGCGAACACCAGCGTGGCTAACATCCGCAATCTGAATTCCATTCAGATCACGCTCGCTTCGCCGGAGAACATACGGGAATGGTCTTATGGCGAAGTCAAGAAGCCTGAGACCATCAACTACCGTACGTTCAAGCCCGAACGCGACGGCCTTTTCTGCGCCAAGATCTTTGGCCCGGTGAAGGACTATGAGTGCAACTGCGGCAAGTACAAGCGCATGAAGCATCGCGGCATCGTGTGCGAAAAGTGCGGCGTGGAAGTCATCGCTTCCAAGGTCCGCCGTGAGCGCATGGGCCATATCGAGCTCGCCGCCCCCGTTGCCCACATCTGGTTCCTCAAGACCCTTCCCTCCAAGATCGGCACCCTGCTCGACATGACCATGGCTGATCTGGAAAAGGTCCTTTATTTCGACTCTTACATCGTTCTCGATCCGGGTGCGACCAACCTGACCCGCTATCAGGTCATCTCTGAAGATCATTACCTTCAGATGGTCGAACGTTTCGGCGAAGATGCCCTCACCGTGGGCATGGGCGCCGAAGCCATCCGCGGTCTGCTTGAGAACCTCGACCTTCCGTCCCTCCGCGTCCAGCTGCGTGAAGAATCGCAGGAGACCAAGAGCCAGACCAAGAAGAAGAAGCTCACCAAGCGTCTCAAGATCGTGGAGGCCTTCCTCGAGTCCAACAACAAGCCCGAGTGGATGATCCTGGAAGTCATTCCCGTCATTCCGCCGGATCTGCGTCCTCTCGTTCCGCTCGATGGCGGCCGCTTCGCCACCTCCGACCTGAACGACCTGTACCGCCGTGTCATCAACCGCAACAACCGTCTGAAGCGTCTGAAGGAACTCGGTGCCCCTGACATCATCATCCGCAACGAGAAGCGCATGCTTCAGGAAGCCGTTGACGCCCTGTTCGACAACGGCCGCCGCGGTCGTGCCATCACCGGCACCAACGGCCGCAACCTGAAGTCCCTCTCCGATATGATCAAGGGCAAGCAGGGCCGCTTCCGTCAGAACCTGCTCGGTAAGCGCGTCGACTACTCCGGCCGTTCCGTCATCTGCGTCGGCCCCTGGCTGAAGCTGCATCAGTGCGGTCTGCCCAAGAAGATGGCCCTCGAGCTCTTCAAGCCCTTCATCTACTCCGAACTCGAGAAGAGAGGCTATGCCTCCACCATCAAGAGCGCGAAGAAGATGGTGGAACGTGAAGAGCTGGTGGTGTGGGATATCCTCGCCGAAGTGGTGCGCGAATACCCCGTGCTCCTCAACCGCGCTCCTACCCTGCACCGTCTGGGCATCCAGGCCTTCGAACCCCAGCTGGTGGAAGGCAAGGCCATCCGTCTGCATCCCCTCGTCTGTACGGCGTACAACGCTGACTTCGACGGTGACCAGATGGCCGTGCATATCCCGCTTTCCGTGGAAGCGCAGATCGAATGCCGCGTGCTCCTCATGAGCACCAACAACATCCTTTCTCCCGCTAACGGCAGCCCCGTGATCATTCCTTCTCAGGACATGGTCCTCGGCCTGTACTACACCACTGTGGACCGCTCCTTCTGCAAGGGCGAAGGCATGACCTTCTGCGGCCCCTGGGAAGTGGAAGCCGCCTACGACGCCAAGCAGCTCGATCTCCATGCCCGCATCAAGGTGCGCATGAAGAACGCCAAGGGCGAAGACGAGCTCATGGACACCACCTGCGGCCGTATCCTCGTGTGGGAACGCCTGCCTCACGTCATTCCTTTCGAGGAAGTGAACAAGGTCCTCACCAAGAAGGCCATCGGCAAGCTCGTGGGCATCGCCTACAAGGCCGCCGGCATCAAGAACACCGTCATCCTCTGCGACCAGCTGAAGAACATCGGCTACGAGTTCTCTACTCGCGCCGGCCTCTCCATCGGCCTCAAGGACATGACCATCCCTGCTAAGAAGAAGTCCATCATCGCCACCTCTCAGGCTGAAGTGGACGACATCGAGCAGCAGTACCGCAACGGTATCATCACCCGTACCGAAAAGTACAACAAGGTCGTTGACGTGTGGTCTCAGACCTCCACCAAGATCTCCGAAGAACTGAAGCGCGAGATCTCCGTGGACCATGTGGTGGATCCCAAGACGGGCCGCGAAGCCGACGACACCAGCTTCAACCCCATCTTCATGATGTCCAACTCCGGTGCCCGAGGCAACGCCGACCAGATCCGTCAGCTCGGCGGCATGCGCGGCCTTATGGCCAAGCCTTCCGGCGCCATCATCGAGACCCCCATCACCGCGAGCTTCCGTGAAGGTCTTACTGTGCTCCAGTACTTCACCTCCACCCACGGCGCTCGTAAGGGTCTGGCCGACACCGCTCTGAAGACCGCTAACTCCGGTTACCTCACCCGCCGTCTGGTGGACGTGGTCCAGGACGTTATCGTTGCTCAGGAAGACTGCAACACCGTGGACGGCATCGAGATGACCGCTCTGCGCGAAGGCAACGAGATCAAGCTGCCTCTGCGTGAGCGCATCATGGGCCGCGTGCTGCTCTATCCTGTGCTGCATCCCACCACCAAGGAAGAGATCCTGCCCGCCAACACCCTCGTTGACGAAAAGGTCGCCAACATCCTTGATGACGCCGGCGTGGGCACTGTGACCATCCGTTCCGCTCTGACCTGCCAGGCCGAGCGCGGCGTGTGCGCCCTGTGCTACGGCCGCGACCTTGCCCGCGGCCATCTGGTCAACGTGGGCGAAACCGTGGGTATCATCGCCGCCCAGTCCATCGGTGAACCCGGCACCCAGCTGACCATGCGTACCTTCCACATCGGTGGTACCGCCTCCGCTCAGGTCGCCAAGTCCAGCTTCGAAGCCCAGCACTCCGGCCGCATCACCCTGGCTCGCGTCAAGTCCGTCATCAACCGTGACGGCGTGGCCATGGTCATCGGCAAGAGCGGCCAGCTCACCATCGTGGACGATCAGGGCCGCGAAGCCGAGAAGTACATCCTGCCCAACGGCGCCAAGCTCTATGTGACCGAGGGCGAAGAAGTCGTGAAGGGCAAGATGCTCGCTGAATGGGACCCCTTCAACGAACCCTTCATCACCGAAGTCGACGGTTTCATCCGCTATAAGGACATCTTCGAAGGTAAGACCGTGCAGGAAAAGATGGACGAGGCCACCCGCCAGTCCACCCGTACCATCATGGAATACCGCACCACCAACTTCCGTCCCGCCATCTCCATCATCGATGCTGACGGCACGACGAAGACCCGCACCTCTGCTCAGGGTACCGGTGTCGTGGATGCCACCTATACCATGCCTGTGGGCGCCCTTATCATGGTGAAGGACGGCGAAGCCGTCCAGGCCGGTGATATCATCGCCCGTAAGCCTCGTGAAACCTCCAAGACCAAGGACATCGTGGGTGGTCTTCCCCGAGTCGCCGAGCTCTTCGAAGCCCGCAAGCCCAAGGAAATGGCTGTGGTCTCCGAGATTTCCGGCATCGTGGAATACGCCGGCGAATCCAAGGGCAAGCGCAAGCTCATCGTTCGTCCCGAAGTGGGCGACGCCAAGGAATACCTCATCCCCAAGGGCAAGCACATCACTGCTTCCGATGGCGACTATGTGGAGGCCGGCGAACCGCTGACCGAAGGCCATCCGGAACTGCATGACATCCTGCATACCCGCGGCGAAAAGTACCTGGCCCGCTACCTCGTGGACGAGATCCAGGAAGTGTACCGCTTCCAGGGCGTGGGCATCGACGATAAGCACATCGAAGTCATCGTGCGCCAGATGCTCAAGAAGGTCAGCATCCTCGATCCGGGCCAGACCACGTTCCTCGTGGGCGAGCAGGTCGACAAGGTGGAATTCAAGGAAGAGAACGACAAGGCTATCGCCGAAGGCCGTCAGCCTGCCGTGGCCGAACCTCTGGTCCTCGGCATCACTCAGGCCTCTCTGAGCTCCCTCTCCTGGGTGGCCGCCGCGTCCTTCCAGGAAACCACCAAGGTGCTCACCGAAGCTTCCCTCAAGGGCAAGCACGACTACCTGCGCGGTCTCAAGGAAAACGTCATCGTCGGCCGCCTCATTCCCGCTGGTACCGGTTACCGCGAATATGTCAATCAGGACATCGAAGTGCCGGAACAGAAGGAACGTGCCGACAAGTTCCTCGAAGACCTCGTGGATCGTCCCATCCTCGCCCGCGACCTCGCTGAAGGCATCGCGAACGACTAAGAAGAGAGAGTGGGGGAGATGATCTCCCCCACCCCCCCATAATTCAGAAGGCGCCTCTGCCCCGAACTGCCGTTCGGAACAGAGGCGCCTTCTGCGTTATGCGAGCGGCAGATTGACAGAGTCAGTTCGTAAGTGCATCGTTGCTCCATATTTTTGATGCTACGCAGGATAAGGAGATGCCCGTGCCTCGCGTTGAGAAAAGTCGGAACCATGATCAAGGCCTCCCGGATGCAGGCAGTTTGGGTGCCATATTCACCCGTGGCTTCAATATCGCTGCCGGCATCAACCTGTTCATCATGACGGCGTATTACATGATCTTCATGACGGGTACGCTCTATGTCCGCGAGGTATATGGGGCCAGCCTGAGTACCGCAGGTTTTTCCAGCAGTGTCATGGTCGTCGGCTGTGTCATCGCTCGATTTTTTGCGGGGAATCTGCTTTCCGTCTTCGGCGGCAGGAAGATCCTGGCTCTGGGCATACTCTCGTTCACATCGAGCATATATGCCTTCTTCTGGGTGGATTCTCTTGTACTTCTCTTTGCTCAGAGGCTTTGGACGGGCATCTCCATAGGGCTTACCGCCTCTGCCACAGGGACTCTAGCGGCAGTTATGGTCCCTCAGGCCCAGAGAGGGCTTGGAGTAAGCATATTTTCCATGAGCACGGCGCTGGCCATGGCGGCTGGCCCCTGCATAGGCATACTGCTGAACGAGCTTTTTCCGTATGACATGGTGGTACACCTTTCGGCGGCGACCGGACTTGTCAGCGTTCTGCTTTTTGCCTGTCTTGGGCCTGTCCCTTCTTTGGGACGGCCGTCGAACTCCAGCCGGAGCCTGCATTCGTTCATCGATATCCGCGTCATCCCTTTCGGCTTCGTAGCTCTCCTGGCCTGCCTGACGTATGGATGCATGCAGGCGTTCCTTGCTCCGTTTTCCATGGAGCGCGGGCTTGTTGAGGCGGCTGTCTTCTATTTTCCTGTATATGCCGGGTCCATGCTGGCCATACGGCCTTTCAGCGGGAGAGCGCTGGACAGGCTGGGCGAGAATGTGGTGTTCTTCCCCTCGCTGGCAGTCATGGCTCTGGCCTACAGCATGATGGCCTATTCCTACTCGGCATTTTTCCTTCTTTTATCCTCTGTCCTTCTGGGCATAAGTCTCGGCAACTTCGCTTCCGCAGGCCATGCTGTTTCGCTCAAGCTTGTGGAGCGTACGCGCTTTCCGCAGGCCACGGCAACATATTTCATGTTCTTCGACGCCGGCCTCGGCTTTGGTCCGTATCTGTTTGGCCATGTTGTCGAGCTGGCAGGCTATACCGGGCTTTTCCTTTCTCTCGCGCTCCTGTCGCTGGCGGCAGGTGTCCTGTATTGGCTGGTCCATGGAAGAAGGACTAGAGGCGCAAGCTAGAGCCACATTTCCTCCAACGCAGAAAGGCCGATGTCGTCCGGAACGCAGTTCCAGCGACATCGGCCTTCTGAATTCGGAGAATATTGACGCTGTTGGAGAACTAGCGGTATGGTTTATGAGACATCATAGCAGGAGTTTTCCTATGGCCTTATTTCGCAGCCTATTCGGGACTGGAAAAAACGGAATACAGTTTTTGACGACTAAAGCTATTGGATACTATCTTGAAAAGATGCTGGAAGAGGCATCGGAAAAAATTATTATCGTCTCTCCCTATATTAAGATGAGCCTCAGAGTCCGCGATATCTTGAGGGAAAAGTTGAAGGCGGGTGTAGAAATAACGATCATCCATCGTGAGGATTTTGCGGATAAAGACTTTGCAACTGCCACTATTCAAAGAAAGAATCTTCATGCAAAATGTTTTATGACTGAAAAAGCATGCATCGTGGGAAGTATGAATCTCTATGATTATAGTCAGGTAAATAATGACGAGATGGCCTTCCTGATAGAGAATGATGGCAGGCCTGATATATTTGGAGAAATAGAGAAAGAACTTGTAAGGTTGAGTCGAGATTATACGGATAAAGCCCGTAACGGAAAGTTGGAGCCTGAGAAAAACTTACAGCAGGCGAAAGATGTGGGGCTTATCGTTGGAAGAAAATATTCTTGGGATAGTTTAGAGAGATACTTCTCTTTTGAAGGAGAACGAAGAGGAGGCATTCGAGTTACAGAAAAAGGTAATGTCGTTCTATTTAGTTTTTCGAACAGCCAGTATGCCAATAAGAGAAAAGACGGCATTCTGTACTATATGGGGCAGAATACCGGTACTCCAGAGCAGGAACTATGGTATGGCAATAAGGCTCTTTACACTTGTTTTGAAAGTGGGGCAGGCCGTATTTTTTTGTTCGAAGACAATATATTTATAGGAGAACAGGTATTTGCTAAAGAACCTTTTAGAGAAAACGGAAAGTGGTTTTTTCCGCTGAAGAGCAAGAAAGATTAATAAATTTTTTATTTCCCAACGCAGAAAGGCGCCTGTATCGGAACGAACTCCGATGCAGGCGCCTTTATGTATCGAGGGGGTGTGGGGGAAATCATTTCCTCCACAAAAAAAAACATCTTAGTAAGCGTGGCTGTCGTTGTTGATGGCTTCTTCGGTCACCTTGTGGCGGAAGGTCCAGAAGACCCAGGCCTGATAGACGATGACCACGGGCACGGCGGCGAGGGTGACGCCGAGCATGATCTTCAGGGTCAGGGGGCTGGAAGCGCCGTTGAAGATGGTCACGCTGTAGGCCGGATCGATGCTGGAGAGGATGATGCCGGGGTACATGCCGAACACGCCGAAGAAGGTCAGGCCGAGGATGAACACAGCGCTGCCCACCCAGGCGCCGAGGGTGCTGCCTTCGAGGCTGAGGCGGGTGGCCAGCAGGCCGACCACGGCGAGGATCAGGAAGCTCCAGACCACGGGATGCTCAGCGATGCGGGCGTACATATCGGTGTAGTAGCCGCTCAGGGCGAGGAAGGCGAGGACGGCGGCCAGGAGCAGGGGCCAGATCACGCGGGAAGCGGTGAGGGCGCGGGCCTGGATGGCGCCTTCAGACTTGAGCTGCAGCCACAGGGAGCCGTGGTAGCAGAACATGAGCACGAAGAGCACGCCGCCGGCGAGGCCGT
>JAZQMJ010000250.1:0-2539 GCA_045543435.1 Mailhella sp. | reverse complement strand
CACCTTCCACGCCCCCCTCCACGGAGGCAGGAGTTCCAGCGTCTTCGCGGCTCTGCCGGGGAGCGGCAGAGTGAGGCGGAAGGCGTGGAGCCTGAGGCCGTCAGCCCCCTTGCCGTACCACGGGTCGCCGACGATGGCATGCCCGCGTGAAGCCAGCTGTACGCGTATCTGATGCGTGCGGCCCGTGAGCAGGAGAACGAGGAGCAGGCTATGTTCACGGCCCTGCGGCCCTTCGGGGATGCGGCGCGTTTCCAGCGCAGTGACGATGCATCGGGCCTCCTGCCCTTCTTCCTCTTTCGGACCGCGCACAGTCTTCATGCGCTGGGCTTTCTGGTCCTTGGCGAGGAAGTCGTGCAGTTCCTGCGGGCCGTCTTCAGGAGCGAAGGGCCAGCGCCCCTCCACCCATGCCAGGTATTCCTTGCGCGGGGCTTCTCCTCCGCGCCCGGCAAGGGCATCGGTGAGCAGTCGTACGGCGGCATAGGTCTTGCCGGCCACGAGCAGGCCGGTGGTGTCCTTGTCGAGGCGATGCACGGGCGCAGGCACGAAGTCCGCCCCCGCGCGCTCGGCGGCGAGGCGGGAAGCGATGCTGTCGCTGTGGCCGGTGCCGCCCTGCACGGGAAGCCCTGCCGGCTTGTCGATGACGAGCAGGTCTTCGTCTTCATAGACGATGCGAAGAGAAGAAGAGGCCTTCTTTTTCTCTCCTTCATGCTGGGGGCGGGAAGCCTTGCGGGCTTCACTGCCCGCTTCAGTCCCGGCCGGAAGGAAAACGGCGAAGGGAGGCACGCGCACCTGATCCCCTTCCTCGACGCGGTCGAAAGCCTTGGCGCGGGCCCCGTTCACCCGAACCTGGCCGGTGCGTATCCAGCGGTGGAATTCACCTGTGGCCGCTTCCACTCTGCGCTGGAGGAAGTTGAGCAGTTTCTGCCCTGCCTCGGCGCGGCTCACCGTGAGAGCCTGCCTGTTCTTTTCGCTTTCCATGGTCGATTTCCTTTATCTTCCGGTATCGCCCGGCCTGTTCTATCTGTGCAACAGCATAGATTTTTTTATCTCTTGCGTCCAGAACGCATACGGGCATGGCCTGATCCGCTTTTCCGGGAAAGAGAAAAAGAAACAGCTTGTGCTTTGGTCTTCTTCCTGATATGTATGCAGACCTGCCCGAGAAACGGGCGGAAATCTGTTTGTTAGGTTGGAGGATCCGTACAATGGCAACTGCCGAAAACATGGAAAACCAGATCGACGCTGAAATGAGCTTCGAAGAACTTCTGGAAGGTTACGTCACCCCCGAAATGGGCGACCTCGAAGAAGGCCAGATCGTCAAGGGCGAAATCGTGGGCATCAACGGCGAGACCGTTCTCGTCAGCGTGGGCTTCAAGTCTGAAGGCCAGATCCCCGCGGAAGAATTCCGTGACGCTCAGGGCAACCTGACCGTTAAGGAAGGCGATCAGGTCGAAGTTTACGTGGCTCGCAAGAACGAAAACGATGGCACCATCATCCTTTCGTTCGAAAAGGCCAAGCGCATGCAGCTCTTCGATCAGCTCGAAAAGGTGCTCGAAGACAACGGCGTCATCACCGGTATGATCACCCGTCGCATCAAGGGCGGCTACACCGTCGACCTCGGCGGCGTGGAAGCCTTCCTGCCCGGTTCCCATGTGGATCTCCGTCCTGTTCCGGACATGGACGCTCTGGTCAACCAGAACTACGAGTTCCGCGTCCTCAAGATCAACCGTCGCCGCAGCAACGTGATCGTGTCCCGCCGCGTGCTCCTCGAAGAAGAACGCGACGCCAAGCGCGGCAAGCTCCTCCAGGAACTCGCCGAAGGCCAGATCGTCAAGGGCAAGGCCAAGAACATCACCGAATACGGCGTGTTCGTTGACCTCGGCGGCCTCGACGGCCTCCTGCATATCACCGATATGTCCTGGAAGCGCATCCGTCATCCTCGCGAAATGGTGTCCCTCGGTCAGGAACTCGAACTCAAGGTTCTTTCCTTCGACAAGGACAACCAGAAGGTCTCTCTCGGCCTGAAGCAGCTCGTGCCCGATCCCTGGCAGGACATCACCGCCCGCTTCCCCGAAGGCTCCCACCACACCGGCAAGGTCACCAACCTCGTTGACTACGGCGTGTTCGTGGAACTCGAACCCGGCGTGGAAGGCCTCGTGCACATCTCCGAAATGTCCTGGACCCGCAAGCTCCGTCATCCTTCCCAGATGGTCCATCAGGGCGATGAAGTCGAAGTCGTCATCCTCGGCGTCGACAGCGAGAAGAAGCGCATCTCCCTCGGCATGAAGCAGGTCAAGCCCAATCCCTGGGAACTCGTCGGCGAACGCTTCCCCGAAGGCACCATCATTGAAGGCGTCATCAAGAACATCACCGAATTCGGCATGTTCATCGGCATCGAAGACGGCATCGACGGCCTCATCCACGTGTCCGACATCTCCTGGACCAAGAAGCTCCGCCACCCCGGCGAAGTGTACAAGGTCGGCGACGTCGTTCAGGCCAAGGTCCTCACCGTGGATCAGGAAAATGAAAAGTTCACCCTCGG
>JAZQMJ010000249.1:0-2304 GCA_045543435.1 Mailhella sp. | reverse complement strand
GAAAAACGAAAAAATATCCGCCTCTTTGAACAGCTGCGCAGGCTTTCGGGTGTTCCCGGGCTTGCAGGCGCAGCTCTGAGCCTTCTTTTTGCTTTTTTTGCAGGCAGGATCGAGCTTGGCGGGATGCTCCGAACCGTCAAGGCCCTTGACGGCGTCGTCGTACAGGTTCCGGTCGACGCGTATGACGCCGCTGGGCTGGGAGTGCGTCCCGCCGCAGCGGCCGACGAACGCGTCGATTGTGGCGGGATCCACGCCCTCGTTCCTCAGCATGTCAAGAATCACTCCGCGGCGGAACGGCATCTGGTCGTTGACGTGCGAAAACTTCAGAAGTTCCGACGCCTCGTGGAAGAGATTCCGCTCGAATACGGATGTCTCGTTTTCGAACAGGCTGACTTTCGTCGAAGTCGAGCCGGGGTTTATGACAAGTATCCTGTATTTGCCGTCGTTCATTCTTCACCTCTAGGCGAACATTATACCAAAAATTCTACTTCAGCGGGGGTGAATAACTTTCTGGAATATCCCCACCTTTGCAAAACGCTGTCGAGCCCTTGGAGAGCCTTGCGCGCTTTTCGCGGGTTTCGAAGGGTTAGCCGACATGATTCTCGCCGTTGTAGACGCGGCATTACCCCGAAAGCAGCTCAAATTCCATCTGGAGGTCGCCGCATTCTTCGCGCGGGCACTTCCAGCCGCGCCACTTCCCGTGCCGCACGAAGAGCCACCTGAGCCCGTCTGCGATTGCGTAGTAGAAGAATTCCGGCACCTCGAACATCTTGCGCGAGACCTTGGCGACGTGCTTTGCGAGCGCGTCCAGCTTGACCTTCTTGCCGAGCCACGCGGCTGCGAAGTAAGCCACCGCGACGACGAGCGCGGCCATGTTCTTCAGCCGCTGGTAGTCGAGAAGCCTCATATGCTCCAACCTGTAGGACTGCTTGATGAACCGTATCGTGTCCTCGACCCTCCAGCGGGTCAGACACCCCTGCACCACCTCCCACAGGGCCTTGCGCGTGCGCACCGCGTTCAAAGTCGTCAGCAGCATCATCGGCTTCTCGCCGCCGGGCCATTTCACTACGACGAGATGAAGGTCGGTGCCGGGCCAGTCTGGGAGGCGCACGGGCATCGAGCCGTACTTCACGCGCACGTTGTGAATCTTGTTGTGCGACTTGAACAGGACGCTGTCCTCGTATTTGGGCGTGCACTGCCGCGCAAGGTCGGACGCAAGGACCTTGGACCTCTCCGTCCTCCCTCCCCAGTTGAGCAGATGGCGGCCCCCGACAAGCCGCACGATGAAGTCAAGGCCGTGCCTTATGTAAAAAGCGAACATGTTGTCGCCGTCCCCGCCTCTGTCGTAGACGAATATGCCCCTGCCGTTCGTGGTGGATGCTATCTGCCCGATCACCTGCTCCACCTCGTCGTTCCCGCTGACGTACCCGGGATGGACGGACGACCACAGCCGCAGCATCAAAGGCACTATCTTCCGGCATCCGTTCTCGCAGGCTATCGCCATGCACAGTGTGTACCCGAGGCTGTCGCCGACCCTGCCCTTGCTCCCGTCCCACACCTTGGCGAGATACGGCATCTTCTCCGCGTACTCCTTCTGCACGTCAGTAGGATCGACGATGATCAATGTGTCGTCGTGGATTCCTGGCGCGGCATCGCACAGAATGCTTCCGTGCACCTTCGAGTCCATTCCCTCCGTCGCCAGATGCCGTTCAAGCCGTTCCTGCGTCTTCTTGGCGAGAATGTCCTCCTGGAGCGAACGCGCAATCTCGCTCATCAGCGTGTCCCGCGAGGCCTGTATGCCGAATAGCATCTGCCCAAGGAACTCCATCTTCCAGCGGCTGTTCTTGAACTGGGGAGAAAACATCCCCAGGTATTTCCTCAGCTGTTCTCGCGTTTTGAACGCAATTATGCTATCATTTCCCATGTCGGTTCCTCCTTGGTGGTTTTTGGCAAGTGGTATTATACCACACCCAGCAAGTGGAACCGACTTTTCGCTTATTTCACTTCAGAAAATGCATCTCGCCCAATAGAATCAGGCATACGCCCCGTTTCAGGGGTCAAATACTGGGGATATTCCAGCTACCTGCCGGGATACAAGATCGAGGAACTCGCGGCCGGGGAGAAGATCAAGGCCAGGGAGTTCTCCTACTCCGCACAGGTGTACTTGCTGATGCTCGGCCAGCTTGCGCACGTGTTCTCGCTCAACGAGCTCGTCGACCTCTCGACGATATTCTCCGGAGAACTCAGGCGCATACGCGGCATCGAGGCCGTGAAACTCACGACGTTCTCCCACGCCAACAGGAC
>JAZQMJ010000248.1:0-2127 GCA_045543435.1 Mailhella sp. | reverse complement strand
GTTTGAGCGCCGACCCCACGCCGACTGGAAGTCGGCATGGAGGTGGGCGAGGCGCGGTCTGAATGTCTCAGCGGAGCGCCGCTGAGGGAGCCGCAGGCTCACGAGGCGTGCTCCGGTCAGGTTCACGCTCGAAGGACTCTTCGGCTGACTGAAAAGTCAGCCAAAAGCGGATTTCCGGCAGGAAATCCAAGACAGCAAATACCTTTCCAAACACTTGGAGTGTTTATGAAACAGGGCATATATACCATCACCGCGAACGAGGCGCTCACGAAGGACGTGTGGCGCATGGTGCTTGCGGGCGACACTTCGGCCATGACGGCTCCGGGCCAGTTCGTTGAGATAAGCCTGCCCGGCTTCTATCTGCGCCGCCCCATCTCTGTCTGCGACTACGACGAAGCCAGCATCACCATCATCTATAAGGTGGTCGGTCAGGGCACGGACGCCATGACGAAGCTCGTCCCCGGCGACAATCTCGACCTGCTCACCGGCCTCGGCAACGGCTTCGACCCGGCCAAGGCTGGCGAAGCTCCCGTGCTCGTGGGCGGCGGCGTGGGCGTGCCTCCGCTGTACGGCCTTGCGAAGAAGCTCATTGAGGCTGGGAAGAAGCCCTTCGTCATCCTCGGCTTCAACAAGGCTGAAGAAATCTTCTACGCTGAAGAGTTCAAGGCTCTGGGCGCTGACGTGGCCGTGACCACCGTGGACGGCTCCGTGGGCGTGAAGGGCTTCGTGACCAATGCCCTGCCCGGGAACATCAGCTTCGTCTATACCTGCGGCCCGCTCCCCATGCTCAAGGCCCTGTACAAGGCCACCGGCGACGTGAGCGGCGAATACAGCCTCGAAGAGCGCATGGGCTGCGGCTTCGGCGCCTGCATGGGCTGTTCCATCATGACGAAGGAAGGCGCGAAGCGCGTGTGCAAGGACGGCCCCATCTTCCAGAAGGAGGTGCTGGAATGGCAGATCTGAAAGTGACCCTCTCCGGCCTCGAGCTGGACAATCCCATCATCCCGGCTTCCGGCACTTTCGGCTACGGCTACGAGTTCGCCGAGCTCTACGATATCAATATCCTTGGCTCGTTCTCCTTCAAGGGCACGACGCGCGATCCGCGTTTCGGCAACCCCACGCCTCGCATCGCCGAGACCCCGAGCGGCATGATCAATGCCATCGGCATGCAGAACCCTGGCGTGGAAAAGGTCATCTCCGAAGAACTGCCGAAGCTCAAGAAGGTCTTCCATAAGAAGGTGGTGGCCAACGTGGGCGGCTTCTCTCTTGATGAATACGCCGAGACCTGCGCCATGCTCGACAAGGAAGAGCAGGTGGGCATCATCGAAGTGAACGTGAGCTGCCCCAACGTGCATAACGGCTGCATGAGCTTCGGCACGGACCCGCTGGGCGCGGCTTCCGTCACCAAGGCCGTGAAGGCCGTGACCGCCAAGCCCGTCTATATCAAGCTCAGCCCCAACGTCACGGATATCGTGGCCATCGCCCGCGCCTGCGCCGACGCCGGTGCGGACGGCCTCAGCCTCATCAACACGCTTCTCGGCATGCGCATCGACCTGCGTACGAAGAAGCCCGTCATCGCCAACAAGATGGGCGGCTTCTCCGGCAGCGCCATCTTCCCCGTGGCTGTACGCATGGTCTATCAGGTGTACGAGGCTGTGAAGCTCCCCATCATCGGCATGGGCGGCGTTTCTTCTGCCCGCGATGTCATTGAAATGATGCTGGCCGGCGCTACCGCTGTTCAGGTGGGCGCGGCCAACCTCGTCGACCCGTGGGTCTGCCCCAAGATCATCGCTGAACTGCCCGAAGTCATGGAGCAGTACGGCATCACTTCCCTCAACGACATCATCGGAGGAGCTCACTGATGAGCCAGCTCAATAAAGACGTCATGGTCGCCCTCGACTTCAGCAGCAAGAAGGAAGTCATGGATTTCCTCGACCTCTTCACCGAAGAAAAGCCCTTCGTGAAGATCGGCATGGAACTCTACTACGCCGAAGGACCTTCCATCGTTCGCGAGATCAAGGCCCGCGGCCACAAGATCTTCCTCGACCTCAAGCTTCATGACATCCCGAATACTGTGAAGAAGGCCATGGCTGTACTCTCCAACCTCGATGTGGATATGTGCAACCT
>JAZQMJ010000247.1:0-1849 GCA_045543435.1 Mailhella sp. | reverse complement strand
ATTGTGAGTGACGATGACGATGGTGTATCGCTCCTTCAACGTTGCACAAAGCTCCTCGATCTTCAGCGTGGAAATAGGGTCGAGGGCGCTGGTGGGCTCGTCCATGAGCAGGACTTCCGGCTCGACGGCCAGAGCCCGGGCTATGCAGAGCCTCTGCTGCTGGCCACCGGAAAGACCGAGGGCGTTCTTCTTGAGCCTGTCTTTCACTTCATCCCAGATGGCGGCATCGTGCAGGGAACGTTCTACTATCTCATCCAGGCGGGTACGGCTGGTCACGCCATGCGTTCGCGGGCCGTAGGCGATGTTGTCGTAAATGCTCATGGGGAAGGGATTGGGCTTCTGGAACACCATACCCACCTCGCGGCGCAGAGCGTTCACGTCTACCTCCGGCGCATAGATGTCCTGCCCTTTGTATTCCAGCCGACCGGTGATCCGTACCGAAGGAATAAGGTCGTTCATACGGTTCAGCGTTTTCAGGAAGGTGGATTTTCCACAGCCGCTGGGGCCGATGAAGGCCGTGATGCGCTTTTCCGGGATACGGATATCGATATTCTTAAGAGCCTGTGAAGGGCCATACCATAGGCAGAGATCATGGGCGCTGATGATATCGCTCATGCATTCCTCCGTTGTTTGAAATATCTGGCAACGAGAACCGTGAACAGGTCGATGACCAGTGCCAAAAGCATAAGGATGGCGGCAATGGCGAAAGCTACGTCGAATTCCCCCTGTTCCTTTGCGTAGACATAAAGCGCGACCGTGAGCGTAGCTCCGGCACTGTTCAAACCATCAAGAAAACCGTTCAGCGAATGGGCAAAACCGGCAGTGAAAAGAAGAGCCGCAGATTCCCCGATGATGCGCCCCACGGAAAGGATACAACCAGTAAGTATGCCGTCCACACAGCCGGGGAGCACCACGGTGCGTATCACACGCCACTTGCCAGCACCAAGGCCGAACGCGCCTTCCCGGTAGCTCTGGGGAACGGTTTTCAGGCTTTCCTGCGTGGTGCGCATCATGGTGGGCAGGTTCATGATGACAAGGGTAAGAGCTCCCGCAAGCAGGGAGGTCTTCATGCTCATGAACTGGCAGAAAAAGAGCATACCCACGAGGCCATAGATGATGGAGGGAATGCCAGACAGTGTTTCGGCGGCCAGCTCGATAACAGATACAAGCCGCTTATTCTCTGCGTATTCCGTAAGATAGACGGCAGCCCCAACGCCGATGGGCAGGGTGATCCCCAGAGCCGCTACGACGATGTACAGAGTGTTCAGGATGTCAGGCAGAATGCCTATGCGCTCCATAAGGTAGCTGGGTTTGGTACTGAGAAGTTCCCACGAGAGATGGGGGATACCTTTTTCCAGAACATACACCAGCAGGAAGGCGACAAGGGCAAAGGTACTCAACGAGGCCAAGGCCATCAGTGCCCGCATAAACGCCACATAGACGCGTCGACGGAAGGTAAGCTTCTGTCTAAGCATCACGCCTCCTTTCCACGTTTGAGGAAAAAGTTGAGCGAAGCGGTTATCAGCAGAATGAAAAAGAAGAGCACAAGCGCGATGGAGAAAAGGGCGTCGCGCTGGAGTCCACTGGAATAGGACATCTCGCTCGCCACGGCCGAGGTGAGGAAACGTACGCTTTCAAAGAGTGAAGGCATATTGGCCACGTTGCCCGAAACCATCATCACGGCCATAGCCTCGCCAATGGCACGGCCTACGCCCAGCACAACGGAGGCCGCGATGCCGCTCTTTGCGGCAGGGGCGGACACGCGGAAATAAGTCTCCACGGGAGTTGCGCCTAGCGCGAGGGATGCGTCTTCGTATTCCTGCGGCACGGCCTGCAATGCCGTCATGGA
>JAZQMJ010000246.1:0-4894 GCA_045543435.1 Mailhella sp. | reverse complement strand
GCAGGATGAAGCCTCCTTCGATCCGGGCGGGCCTCTCTGCCCTTGGGCAGGAAGCCGCCCTTCATTCCGTGCGGCTCTTGAGCGCGGAGGGCGGAACGGCGCGCCGCTGGCCGTCATCGCTGAATTCAAGAAGGCCTCGCCGTCTCGCGGCGTCATCTGCGAAGCTCTCGACGTGGAAGATGTGGCCAGCCAGTACGCTGAAGGAGGCGCGGGCGCAGTCTCCATCCTTACGGAAGAGAAGTATTTCAAGGGAGATATCAGATATCTTCCCCGTGCGTCGGGCGCAGTGCCCGGAGTGCCTCTCCTGCGGAAGGACTTCATTTTCCATCCGGCTCAGGTGGCGGCCACGCTGGCGACTCCTGCTTCCGCCATGCTCCTCATCGTGCGCCTCACGCCGGATGCCGCCCAGCTCCGGGCCCTGCGCGAACAGGCAGAGGCTGGCGGCGTGGAAGCCGTGGTGGAAGTCTTCGACGAGGCCGATCTGCGCCTGGCCCGGGAGAGTGGGGCGCGCATCATACAGGTGAACGCACGCGACCTCGCCACCCTGAAGGTGGACCGCGCGGCCTGCCTCCGGCTCATACGGAAATGCCCTCCGCGAGAAGGCGAACTGTGGATAGCCGCCAGCGGCATGGCCTGCCGCGCCGACCTCGAAGCCGCTGCCGAGGCTGGCTATCATGCCGCGCTGGTGGGCTCGGCCCTCATGGAGGACGGGACACCCGGCGAGTCCCTGCGCCGCCTGCTGACGGGAGGCGCAAAGCCGTTGCTGGTCAAGATATGCGGCATGAGCGAGCAGAAGCTCATCGACCACGCCGCCGCTCTGGGCGCGGAGATGTGCGGCTTCATTTTCTATCCGCCGAGCCCGCGCAATGTAAGCCCGGAGAGGGCCGCCGCCCTCCAGACGCATGGCATGAAGCGTGTGGGGGTGTTCGTCGGGCAGAGCGTTGAGGAGATCCGGGCCATCGTGCGAGAAGCCCGGCTGGACTTCATACAGCTGCACGGCGGTCAGAGCGCGGAGTTCGCATCGGAATTCCCTGCGGAAAAGGTCATCCGCGTGCTCTGGCCGAAGAAGTATGGAACGCTCGAGGCTCTTCAGACGGATATCGACGCCTTTGCTCCCTCCTGCGGCATGTATCTGCTGGATGCCGGCATGGGGAGCGGCATGACGCTGGACTGGCCTTCGCTGGCCGGACTGCACTTCCCGCACCCGTGGATGCTTTCCGGCGGGCTTGGGCCGGACAATGTGGAAACAGCTCTCGCGGCCTGCTCGCCCGACGGGCTCGACATGAATTCCCGCCTTGAGTCCAGCCCGGGCGTCAAGAGCCCGGGACTTCTCGAAAAAGTTTTCTCCCGGCTTCGCAAGTGAGGATATCCCCATGAAAAAAGGATACTTCGGTGATTTTGGCGGGCGTTTCGTGCCGGAACTGCTCATGCCTCCTCTCATGGAGCTGGAGCAGGCCATGGAGGCCATACTGCCCTCGGAAGCCTTCCAGAGCGAGCTTCGTTCCCTTCTGAAAGATTTTGCGGGCCGCGAGACTCCGCTGACCTTCTGCCCCGCGCTCTCGCAGGAGCTGGGCTTCGAGCTGTGGCTGAAGCGTGAGGACCTCCTGCATACCGGCGCGCATAAGATAAACAATACGCTGGGGCAGGCCCTTCTGGCAAAGCATATGGGCAAGTCGGCCCTCATCGCCGAGACGGGCGCAGGCCAGCACGGCGTGGCAACGGCGGCGGCCGCAGCAAGGCTGGGCCTTCGGTGTACTATCTATATGGGCGCAGAGGATGTGGAACGGCAGTCAGCCAATGTTAGACGGATGAAACTGCTGGGTGCGGAAGTGCGCCCCGTGGAAAGCGGTTCGCGTACGCTGAAGGACGCCATCAATGCCGCGCTCCGCGCGTGGATATCCGAGCAGGCGGACACACACTACTGCTTCGGTACAGCGGCTGGCCCGTATCCTTTCCCTGATCTCGTGCGCGAGTTCCAGAGCGTCATCGGACGTGAGTCGAGGGCGCAGATGCTGGAGCGCACCGGGGCACTGCCGGACTATGTCGTCGCGGCTGTGGGCGGCGGCTCCAACGCCATAGGCATGTTCGCGCCCTTCGTGGCAGATGAGGGCGTGCGGTTCATCGGTGTGGAGGCGGGCGGTACGGGCGAGCCCGGATGCCTGCATTCGGCGGCCATCAATCTCGGCCGTCCCGGCGTCCTCCATGGGGAATACACCATGCTCCTGCAGGACGAGGACGGGCAGATACAGCCTTCCAGCTCCATTTCCGCAGGGCTGGACTATCCCGGCGTTGGCCCTGAACACGCCTTCCTGAACAAGACTGGGCGCGTGAAGTACGCCGTCGCCTATGATCATGAAGCCCTTGCCGCCTTCCGCAGGCTCTGCCGTGCCGAGGGCATACTGCCTGCGCTGGAATCCTCGCACGCACTGGCCTGGGTGCTGGAGCACAAGGAGGAATTCGAGCCCGGAAGCCGCGTTCTGGTGAATCTCTCCGGGCGGGGAGACAAGGACATGGACATCATCGAGCAGGCTCTCGGCCAGTAAGGGGGATAGCATGCATATCCTTGAAGAAAAGATACGCGCCGCGAAAAAGGCCGGGCGGCTGGCCCTCATCCCCTTCGTGACGGCGGGCTTCCCGGACAGGGAACGCTTCTGGGGCGTCATCCGCGAGCTGGACGAGGCCGGGGCGGACGTCATCGAGATAGGCGTGCCTTTCTCCGACCCTGTGGCAGACGGCCCTGTGGTGGAGGCCGCCTCTGTTCGCGCTCTGGCTGGCGGCGTCACGCTTCGGGGCATCCTGGAAGAACTCCTTGCTCACAGGGGCGAAGTGCAGGCCGGTCTGGTGCTCATGGGCTACATGAACCCTTTCCTGCAGTATGGCCTTGAGCGATTTGCCGACGATGCGGCCCGCGCGGGCGTGCAGGGCGTCATCGTGCCGGACCTGCCCTTCGACGAGGCAGAGGATATGCGCCGCATACTGAAGGAGCGGGGCATCGCGCTCATCGCTCTTGTCGGCCCGAATACCAGCGAAGAGCGTATGCGGCTTTATGCCGAGGTCTCCGAAGGCTACGTCTATGTGGTCTCCGTCATGGGGACGACGGGCGAGCGCGGCCAGCTCCCGCCGGAAGTGCCGCAGGTGCTGGAGCGTGCCCGCCGTGTGTTTTCGCTTCCCGTGGCCCTTGGCTTCGGCCTGAAGAGCCCGGAACAGCTTGCCTTCCTCCCGGAAGGACAGCGGCCCGATGCCGCGGTGTTCGGCTCTTCGCTCCTGAAGCATCTCGACGCCGGAGGCTCTCCGCGCGGATTCATGGAGAAGTGGACCAGCTGATGGCGAGTCCGCTTCTGCGGCAGTAAAAACAGGCAAACGGCGCATCCGGCCTCCTTGGGGGAAGCTGGATGCGCCGTTTGCGTATGATGTTCAGAGGAGACTAGAGCCCGCGGGAAGGATCGCGGCGTTCGTCCACTTCGGGGAAGAATTCGGGGTCGTCCTTGTGCTCTTCGGAAACGTAGAAGGAGCACATGCAGGCGCCGAATTCAGCGATGTCGTCGTCGCGGTACACGCAGGGGCAGATGATGTCGCTGTCGGTCTTCTTGTCATCGCTGGCAAGGCGGCAGGGGCAGCACATATAGCCGTAGCGTTCCTTGTTGGCGATGAGGCTTTCCGCCGTGCCGAGGCAGAAGTCGCGGTCGGCATGGAGGTGATAGCCCTTGATGGCGGCGGCTTTCGCAAGCTTTTCGAGCAGTTCTTCAGGCGTCATTTCTTCATGGCCTCCTCGAGGAGCGTCTTGCGGAAGCCCACGATGACTTTGCCGTTAGGCATGAGCACCACAGGGAAGGTGCCGCGGGGATTATATTTGCGCACCTTTTCCATGAGTTCGGCGCGCTGGGCGTCGCAGTAGTCGTCCAGATGGATGACGGTGACGTCGTAGTGGTTCTCTTCGAGGAACTTCTTGGTGTTCTTGCAGTGCAGGCAGGTGGTGAGCGCATACATGATGGGCTTGTCCGAAACGGGATTCATGCCCAGTTCGTAGAGCATGGGATCGCCGCATTCCCGCTGTCCTTTTTCTTCAGCGGGTTCGGCCGGGGCAGTTTTGCCCTTTTTCATGGCCATGACCGCGACGATGACGAGAACGAGGACGCCTGCGGCAGCTGCGAGGTAGATGGTGTTCATGGAGCAGTCTCCTGGGATTGTCGCCTCCAAGGGAGAGGCGCGATGCGGCGAGTATGCACTTTTCCGGGAAAAAATCCAGAATTAAAGGAGAGGCGGAAACGCGAAAATGGGCTGCTATCCGTCTCTGCGGCGGCGCGGCGCGGCAGGGCGGCGGCCTTCGTCCTCACGCGGCCTGCGGGAGACAGGGCGTTCATCGCGCTTCGGCTGTCTGCGTTCTTCGTCCCTGTGCCAGTCGTCGCGGCGTTCTTCACGGCGGCGGGGAGCATCGTCGCGGTCGCGGCGGGCAAAGGGCCTTTCTCCGTCATCGCGGCGGAAGGGGCGGCGTCCGTCTTCCTGACGGGGGCGTCCTTCGCGGGGGCCGCGTCCTTCAGAGAAGCGCGGGCGGGGAGAGTGCGGGGCGCGTCCTTCGTCCTGCCTGTCGCGGGGCGGGAAGCGGTGCTGGCCTGCGGGGCGGCGCAGTTCGGCGTCGTCCAGCATCATGATGAAGGCCTGGGACTTGCGGTCGAGGCCGGGAGTGGTCCAGCCTTCGCAGAGCGCACCGGGGGAGAGGTGGGCGGAATCTGGGATGAGGGCGAGGCCGAGCTCGGTGCAGGCGTAGCGGGCGCGGCCCGGGTAGTCCGGCACGATGAAGGCGTCGGAAACGATGCGGGCCGAGATCTTGCGGCGGCTCTGCGGGCGGCGGGAACGCTGGGGATCTTCGGCGAGTTTTTCGGCTTCTTCCTCGTCC
>JAZQMJ010000245.1:0-2546 GCA_045543435.1 Mailhella sp. | reverse complement strand
GGAAAATTTTCAAATTTTCCCCTTCCCCCTCGCAATCACCAAATATCCCTTACACTATCAGCCACTTCATGGTGAGCATGGCAAGGACGGCGTTGATCACACCGATGAGGAAAAGTATGGGGTAGTGTTTGCTGTCCACACCTGCCACACCGAGTATGCGGCCCATGTACTGAATGAGCGCGCCCATGAGGAAGATACCGGGCATGACGATGCTCATGTGGGTGCTGTTCATGATGTCATGCGTATAGAGGCCTGCCGCCGTGCCTATGCCGCCCCCGGCTGAGAACAGCGTGGAGATGAGCACGGTCACGGCTTCGCCCGGAAGGCCGAACACCGCCATCACCGGGGCGCACCAGTCGCCCAGAAGTTCGAGCAGGCCGCTGAGCTTCAAGGCCTTGATGAGCACGAAAGCCAGCACCACGTTGGGCAGCATATTGAGCGTGGCGACTTTCCAGCCCTTTCTCATGCCCTCGACGAAGGCGTCATAAATATTGCTCTGTGCCATATCACGCCTCCTCTTTTCTGGCGGCCATGCGCAGGTACAGGCGCATGAGGTTCATGCCCAGCACCTTATAGAACAGGATGACGCCCAGCGGGACGAGGTGCGACACCGAAAGGTACGGGAACAGGGCAAGGCCCATGCTCAAATACACCGTGATGGACGAGCCGGAAGAGAACTGGAACGCCGCGAAGATGACCTTCTCCGTCTCGGAAATGAGACCCTTTTCCGAAAGTTCCCGCGTCATGGCGGCGCCAGCGTCGGAACTTTGCAGGCTGGAGATGAGCGCAAGCCCCGCAATGCCGGGCAGGCCCATGAGCGGACGCATCAGCGGCGTGAGCATACGCTGGGCCGCGCGCAGGGCATCCAGCCTTTCCGCCACTTCGACCACGCCCAGCGCCAGCATGATGCCGGGAACGAGCGACAGCGCGAACAGGAAGCCGTGCCGTGCGCCGGAACCGCCCTTGCCCATGAAGGTGAAGCTGTCGGCTATCTTGCCGAAGGATCCGTTGAGGACGGTGAAGTCAAGACAGCTCAGAAGGCCCGTGCATTCAGAGAACGCGCCGGAAAAAAAGAGCACGACCACGATGAGCGCCACATAGCCTGTCCAGCGTACAGGGCGCTCATTCCCCATGAAACAATTTTCAGACATCCATGTTCTCCATACGTTCCTTGGCAATCGCCCTGGCAGTGGCCCTGTCCGGCTTGCCGGAGCCGGTGCGGGGCAGTTCGGGCACGAAAAAGACGTGCTTGGGCCGTGAATAGGCGTGGAGTCCGGCGAAGGCGGCTTCGAAAGCATCCTCGCTCTTCTCCCCTTCCGCCAGCATCACCACGACTTCGCCATAGTGGGCATCAGGGGCCGCCGTTATCTGGAAGGCGCAGGGCATGACGGGCAGAAGCTGTGCCTCCACAGCCTCTATCTGTATCTTCACGCCGCCGCTGTTGATGACGTTGTCCCGGCGGCCGAGGATACGGAAGCTGCCGTCCTCCCGCAGCTCGGCGATGTCGTTGGTGATTATCTCTTCGGCACACACAGCTGGCGCATGGATGGCAAGTGCGCCTTCGTCCGTCAGCCTCAAGGAAACGCCTTCGAAAGGCGAATACCAGTCGGACGCCTCCGGGCCGTTCAGGCGGCGCAGAGCGATATGCGACAGGGTCTCAGTCATGCCGAAGGTGGACCATACATGGTTCGGGAAGCCGAGCAGTCGCGCCCCGAGCTTGGCATCGACAGGCCCGCCGCCAATGATATTGTGCCCCGAGGCTTCAAGGAGCGCGGCCTCTTCTTCCGTTTCCAGAGAAGAATAGACCTGAGCCGGAGTCATGGCGAGGAAATCGGGAGCGAAGCCCAAGTCCAGCAGAGGATGGGCGGAAGCCTGCACGCAGTACAGGTCCAGCCCCCAGAGGATAGAACGCACCACGACCATCTTCGCGCCGATGTACTTGAGCGGCATGCACAGGAGAGCCCTGTCCCCGGCCTTGAGGCCGAGGAAGGAGCAGGTCATGCGGGCGCTGGCCTCCATGCGGGCCTTTTCCACCTGCATGACCTTGGGCACACCTGTAGAGCCGGAAGTCTGCACCTGCACAGTGGGACTTTCGGAAAACCACTCGTCAAGGAAGTCGGCAAGCTCATCCAGAGCGGCACTGCGGCCGCGAAGGCTGGATACCTCCGCGGGGCCGTAGTCCTTGCCTTCTATGCGGATCTTCTTCATGGAGCAGATTCCTTACGGGAACAGGGGATTCTTGGAGAAGTCCGGGCGGCGCTTCTCAAGGAACGCACGGCCGCCTTCCTGAGCCTCTTCGGTGAGGTAGTACAGAAGGGTGGCGTCGCCGGCCAGTTCCTGGATGCCGGCCTGGCCGTCCAGCTCGGCATTGAGGCCGGCCTTGATCATACGCAGGGCCAGCGGGCTGTGGATCATCATGGTCTCGGCCCATTCCACCATCTCGTCTTCCAGGCGTTCCAGCGGCACCACCTTGTTCACGAGGCCCATGTCGAGGGCTTCCTGCGCGTCGTACTGGCGGCAGAGGAACCATATCTCGCGGGCCTTCT
>JAZQMJ010000244.1:0-14765 GCA_045543435.1 Mailhella sp. | reverse complement strand
AGGATGAGGCCGAGGGCCGCCACGGTGGCGGGGCCGGAGCCGCTCACGGCGCCCCAGAAGGTGGCCACGCCGACAGTGGCGATGGCAAGGCCGCCGGTCATGTCGCCCACGAGGGTCTCAACGAGGAGCACGATGCGGGAGGCTATGCCTGCGCGTTCCATGATGAAGCCGGCAAGGATGAAGAAGGGGATGGCGAGGAGCGGCACTTTGGCCACACCGGCGAAGAAGTTGTAGGAGAGCATATCCACGCCCATGTCCCACCACCAGCCCACGAGCAGGGCGGAGAGGCCCAGAGAAATAGCGATGGGCACGCGGGTGACGAGCGGGATGACGAAGGCGATGAGCAGCCAGAATGCCGGGTCGTTGAAAAGGGAAGTTTCCATGCGCCTCTCCTCTTAGAAATTTCTGGTGCGGAAATCTTCCCAGGTCTTCTGGAGGATGCGCACGATGATGATGACGGAGATGGCGGGGGTGCAGATGGTGTACAGCCACACCGGAATGGCCAGCGACTCGGAAACGACGGAAAGTTCTATCTCATCCACGACTTCGATATAGCCTTCATAGGCCAGGGCCGCAAAGAAGATAAGGCTGCAGATGATGCTGAAAACATACAGGATCTTTCTGATGAAGCGGGGCAGGGCGTCGTACAGCAGGTTCATGCTGAAGTTCGTGCCTTCACGGAAGGCGCGCGACGTGCCCAGAAGAACGATCCACACGAAGAAGTTCACAGTGATCTCTTCGGAGGCGGCAAAGGAGAAGTTGGTGCAGTAACGGACGATCACGTTGGCGAACGCGACGCAAGCCATTACGGCCAGAAGGAACGCGCCGAGCAGTTCCTCGAGGCGTTTGTTCAGAAAGTCCAGCATATCAGCATCCTTAGTAAGGAAATATCAGGGGCGGCCGGAGCCGCCCCAAAAAGGCAGGCTCGCTTACTGGGCGGCCTTCATGTCGGCTTCGGCGGCCTTCACGAGGTCTTCGCCGATTTCCTTGGTCCACTTGTCACGGACGGACTTGGTGGCGTCGTAGAATTCCTTGATCATTTCGGGGGTGAACTTCACAACGTTCATGCCTTTTTCAGCAAGGGTCTTGTAGGGATCGGTGACGGCAGGAGCCTTGCCGATGCTCTGCAGGTAGGCAAGGGAGGAGCCATCGTCGAAGCCGAGGCGGGAAAGGGCCTTGGAGTACTTTTCCATTTCCTTGGCGCATTCCATGAGGATCTTCTGATCTTCAGCGGAGAATTCCTTCCACACCTTCTGGTTGGCGGTGAGGAGCAGGGGGTCGATCATGTAGTGCCAGTCGGTGTGGTACTTATGCCAGGTCCAGACCTGCAGGGGGATGTTGATGCCGTTGGTGGGGTTCTCCTGGCCGTCCACGATGCCCTGCTGGAAGCCGGTGACGGCTTCAGACCAGTTGATGGCCTGGGGGTTGGTGCCCAGGGCGGAGAAGATGTCGATGAAGATGGGGGTGCCGCACACGCGAAGCTTCATGCCGTTCATGTCGGCAGGCTTGTGGATGGGGCCCTTGGAGGTGGTGAGTTCGCGGAAGCCGTTTTCGCCCCAGCCGATGAACTTCACCTTGGTCTTTTCCACAGCGGCGATGAGCATCTTGCCGGACTTGCCGGAGGTGATGGCGTCCATGGCCTTGTAGCGGTCAGGGTTGTTGGCCACGAAGAAGGGCAGGGCGGTGAGGTTGAGCTGCTTCACCTGGGGAGACCAGTTGATGGTGGAGGCAAGGGCGAAGTCGATGGCGCCGTTGCGGACGAGAAGCAGTTCAGAGGTCTGCTTGCCGGCCATGAGCTGAGCGCCGTGGTACACCTTGATGTTGATGCGGCCGTCGGTGCGTTCTTTCACCAGGTCGGCGAAATAGGTGCCGGAAAGGCCCCAGCCGGAGGTGGCGCCGGGCACCACGCTGAGCTTGTACTCCTTCTTGTAGGCGGCGTCGGCGGGAGCGGCGAACAGGCCCAGGCACACTGCGGCGAGCAGAGCGGAACGGAAGATGCGTTTCATGGATTCCTCCTCGAATATAGTTGGGACGCGTTTGGCGTTGTTCCCAAAGAAAACAGGACACCCCGGCCCGAAACGAGGGCAGGGGAGGTTTGCGCCGCCTAGAGGAGCGGCAGAACGAAGACGAGTATGGGCAGTACCACGATGAGGGCAAGCGTGGTGAAAACCCAGCAGGCATTGGCCAGGTCCAGGTCCAGATCGAACAGGGACGGGGGGATGAGGGCGTTCATGGCCACAGGCATGGAGGCAAGGATGGCGACCACCTTGAGCGGGAGGCCGTTGTCGATGCTTCCAAGGCCGCAGAGCATGGCGAGAGCCACGATGACCAGAGGACAGCCCACGAATTTGATGAGCGATATGGCCGCCGACTGGCGCACATAGCAGGTCATGCGCGAAAGGCGGAGGCTCATGCCGATGGAAAGCAGGAAGCATATGGTGCCGAGTATCATGGCGCCGGAAGAAAGCGTGCCGAAGAGGGCCGGGCGGGGAACGCCGGCGAGGTTCAGCGTGATGCCGAGGCCCAGCGCGCAGAGTATGACCTTGAGTACGGGCTCGAGGCGGAAATCGCGCAGGGAGAAGTGGGCTTTGCCGTTCTCCTCCTGCCCGTGCCAGCGGGCAACAGGCATGGCTATGCCGAAGTAGTAGATCTCTTCGCAGAGGCGGTACAGGGCGGCGATGGCGATGGTCTGTTCGCCGAAGAGCATGACGGAGACCAGCGAACCCACCGCGCCTATGTTCGTGAAGGTACCGCAGCAGAACATGCTTCCGGCCTGCCGGCGGTCAAGGCCCATGAGGCGGGAGAGCAGGAGAGCCAGCACGCCGCCGCATATCCACGCGGCCACGCCGAGGGCGGGCAGGGCGAGCAGGCGGGCGTCCGGCGAGGGCAGTCCCCAGAGGGAAAGCATGGCGGAAAGAGGGATGAGGCCGAACATGGCCCCTTTCTGTACGCGCAGGCGCAGGGCTTTCATGGAATCTTCATTGAGCGGCGAGCGGCCGGAACGCACCCATTGCTGGAAGGCGTAGCCGGAGATGAGGCTGGTGAAGATGATGACCAGAGTGAGGAGAAGCCTATCCATACTGAAAGTGGCTGACGTTATGGCCGACCCTGCTCAATGCGAGGAAAAACAGGATATACTCTGCCGGAAAAGAAGTTTTTCCAGACTAATGAGTTTTGAAAAATTGTCAAATAATGTCGAGTTTTTTTGCCTGTAAAAGGGAATTTTTCGAAGATTTGTCCTTTTGGGAAAAAGCCTATTTTTCACCTAGGAAAATTTAAATAAAAAAGAGGGGCCGAAGCCCCTCTGCCTTTTCACAGGTCTATTTTTTCATCCGAGCGATGGTGCTGGTGGTGGAAAAGCCTTCAAGGCGGCTCAGGGTGACGGCCTTGCCTCCGTAGCTTTCCACGAACTGGGCTTCAGGCCAGCGGTCGAGCGTATAGCCTTCCTTGAGGATGAGGTCGGGGCGCACGGCGTCCACGGTGGGCAGGGCGGTGTCGTCATCGAACATGATGACGAAGTCCACGAATTCCAGCGAGGCGAGGAGCAGGGCGCGGGTCTTCTCGTCCTGGATGGGGCGTTCCGGGCCCTTGAGGCGCTTGATGGAGGCGTCGGTGTTCAGGCCTACCATGAGGGCGTCGCAATGCTGGCGGGCCTGCATGAGCGAATGCAGGTGGCCCTGGTGCAGGAGGTCGAAACAGCCGTTGGTGAAGCCTACCTTGCGGCCCTGTTCGCGGAGCTGGGCGGCTATCTCGGCGGCCTCGGCCACGGAGACTATCTTGCTTTTCTGCTTCCAGCCGAGGCTGGAGCCGGCGGTGCGGCGGCGGGAAAGCGCATCCTGTATTTCCTGGTCGCTCACGCAGGAAGTGCCCAGCTTGCCCACGGCTATGCCGGAGGCGATGTTGGCCAGTTTCATGGCGTCGCGTATGTCGGCACCGGCGGCGAGGGAAGCGCCGAAGGCGGCGAGGGAGGTGTCGCCCGCGCCGGAAACGTCGAAGACTTCACGAGCTTCGGTGGGGATGTGGAAAAGCTTGTCGGGGTCCTGTGCGGAAACAAAGACCATGCCGTGCTCGCTGAGCGTGACGAGCAGGTTCTCTATGCCGTGGGCCTCGAAGAGGCGGCGTGCGCCTTCGCGCAGAAGGTCGAAGAAGTCGCCGGATTCGGGAGAGGCGGCCATGCCCGTGGCCTGATTGAATTCCTTGAGGTTGGGCTTGACCACAGTGGCGCTGGAGTACTTGCTGTAGTCGCTCCCCTTGGGGTCGACGATGACGGGCTTGCCGGCTTTGCGGCAGGCCATGATGATGCGCTGGCAGCGTTCAGGGGAGAGCATGCCCTTGGCATAGTCGGAGAGCAGGACGATGTCGGCGGCCTGCACGCGGGCGTCGAGTTCAGCTTCAAGCACGACGTCGGCTTCGGGGACATCGTCGAAGCGGCGTTCGTTGTCGATGCGGAGCAGATGGCTGTTGCCGGCGATGACGCGGGTCTTCTCGATGGTGGGGAAGCCCGCCACTTCGATGGCGAGGGAGTTTTCGCTCACAGCTTCGAGCTGGCGGCGGACTTCCGCGCCTGCGGAGTCGCGGCCGATGAAGCAGATGAGGTCGGCTCGACAGCCCAGAGTCTTGAGGTTGGCCACAACGTTGCCCGCACCGCCGAGCATGCTCTTCTCACTGCGATAGTTGAAGACGGGGACAGGGGCTTCCGGCGAGATGCGCTCTACCTTGCCGTAGAGGAAATGGTCGAGCATGACGTCGCCGATGCAGAGCACCCGGACATCCTTGTACGCTTTGACTATGGTGGAAAGCAGCATGATCTTCTCCAGGAAGACGTTAGGCCGGACAGGCATTGGGAAAACTGACGTTCTTTAAAATAACAGCGCCCCCGGGCAAAGTAAAGCCGGGGGCGGGCCTGCGCCTGGGAGCGCATAACGAAAAAGCCCTGTCTTTCGACAGGGCTGAAATTCGGTGGTGCCGAGGGACAGAATCGAACTGCCCACACGGGGATTTTCAGTCCCCTGCTCTACCAACTGAGCTACCTCGGCGCGACAAGAAGAGTGTTTATAGAAAGACTCCGCGTTTGGCAAGCATTATTTTCGCCTTTTTTGCATTTTTTTGTCAGGTGCAGAAAAAGCAGTGTGTTTGCACGCGGTTATGGAACTACCATTCCCCATTGCGGAAGCCGGAGATGATGCGCATGGTGATGGATTCCTCGTTAGGCACGGGAGGAACGTCCTTCCTGTGCATCCAGCAGGCCTCGGAAAGCTCTTCTTCATCCCAGGTTATCGCGTCCGAGCCGTCGAGTTCGGCGGAGAAGGCCAGAGAGAGCGTGCCGGAAAGGCCCCAGGGCTGACTGCCGATGTAGCGCAGGTTCTTGATGCGCACGCCCGTTTCTTCCAGGACTTCGCGCGCGGCGGCCTGTTCCGCAGTCTCGCCCGCTTCCACATAGCCCGCCACGAGCACATAGCGCGGCGTGCCGGGGCGGTTGTAGCGGGTGAGCAGGATGCGTTCGCCGTCCCTCACGGCCACAAGGACGGAAGGCGGGATGGAAGGGTACTCCACATGGCCGCATTGCGGGCAGATGAGGCTTCGTTCCTTCTCTCCGGGCAGCAGGGGCGCGGCGCATCGGCCGCAGAAACGGCGCGTCGAGTACCAGCAGTGGAGATGGAAGGCGGTTATGCCGGCAAAGGCGGGCCAGCCCCAGCCGTATCCCCAGAGGGCTCGGGCGGGCAGGCGTTCCCAGCCTTCAGGCGCGGCGGGGGAAGCTCCCGTGCCGGGAAGGGTGAGGAAGAAGCGCATCTCGCGCCCGGGCTCGAGTTCGTGTTCCAGACGGAAGGCATAGATGAGGCGTGGACTTTCTCCTTCCCCGTACAGAGCCTGCCATTCCTCCAGTGTGGGGAAGGAAAGGCCTTCGCCCTGCTTCAGGAGCAGGCCTTCGGTGCCGAAATCGAAAACGAAGACCCCGGCGTCAGGTCTGCGGGGCTCGAATTCTATGCGCAGTCTCCATGGGGAGATGTCCTGTATCATGCCTTCGCCTCTCTTGCGGCCAGCCAGTCGCGTACGGCGATGAGGTCAGGCAGGATGGCGCGGGCGAGGGCGCGCATCTCGTCCGTGGGCGGGGCCATGTCCGGGACCATGAGGGCGTGCATGCCTGCGGCGTGGGCTGAACGTATGCCGTTGTAGGAATCTTCTACGGCGTAGGAGTTCTTCGGATCTGCGCCGAGCTTCTCGCAGGCCATGAGGTAGATGTCGGGGGCGGGCTTGCTCGCTTTGAGCATGTCGCCGCCGACGAGCACGTCGAAATAGCCGATGAGGCCCGTGCGTTCCATGTTCAGGCGCACGCCGACTTCCCGGGTGGAGCTGGCGAGGCCGATGAGCCAGCCTTCGGCCTTCAGCCATCCCAGAAGCTCTTTCACGCCGGGTTTCAGCGGGGCTCCGTTCACAGTGAGCACGTCGTAGAAATAGGAGCGTACCTGGTCGCGGAAGCCTATGTAGTCGAAATCTTCGCCGAATTCAGCGGCAAAGAGAGTGGCCGTGTGGGCGTGCGTCGTGCCGAGGGCCTTGTGGAAGACGGCGCTGAGGTCCGGGAGGCCGAGTTCTCCGCCGACGTGCTGCCATGCTTTGAGCACGAGGCGTTCGGAGTCGATGAGCACTCCGTCCATATCGAAGACTATGGCGGGCATAGATATCCTTTGGGTGAAGGGGCTTCAGGCCCTGTCGAGGAACTGGCGCACTTCCTTCTCGATGGCGGCGTGTTCGCCGGGGCGGTGCCAGAGTATGCGCTTGTCGGCCTTGAACCAGGTCCACTGGCGTTTGGCGTAGGCTCGCGTGTTATGCGTCCAGCGTTCGAGACATTCGGCGAAGGAGAGGTCGCCGCGGAAGAAGGCAGCGGTCTCGGCACAGCCTATGCCGGTCCATGCCGGGGCTTCGGTATCCGGGCAGATGCGAAGGGCCTTCTTGGCTTCCTGCAGGGCTCCCATGTCGAGCATGATGCGTATGCGCGTTTCGAGGTAGGGGGTGAGCTCGTTCAGCGGCAGGCCTATGCCTACGCGAAGCACCTCGTAGGGGGCGGGCGGCGGAGTCTGTTCATGCCACCAGGTGAAGGTGCGGCCCGTGCTTTCCCACACTTCCAGAGCGCGGACGTTGCGCTGGCTGTCGTTGGGATGGATCTTGGCGGCGTAGGCCGGGTCTATCTCCTTCAGGCGTTCATGCAGGGCAGGCGCGCCGAGCGTGCGGCATTCCTCGGTGAGGCGGCGGCTCACTTCCGGGTCGGGGTCGGGGATGTCCGTGATGCCGTCGAGCAGGGCGCGCAGGTAGAAGCCCGTGCCGCCTACGAGCATGGGCAGGCGTCCCTGGGCGAGGGTCTCCTGGATGGCGGATTCGGCCATTTCGGCCCACTGTCCGGCGGATATCTTCTTCGTGCTTTCCAGCCAGCCGTAGAGCAGGTGAGGGCACACGGCCTTCTCCTCTTCCGAGGGCTGGGCGGTGATGATGGGGAAGTCGCGGTAGACCTGCCGGGAGTCGGCATTGATGACAGTGACGGGCTGGCCGGCGCGCTCCAGGACAGAAGCGAGGTACAGGGCGGCGGCCGTCTTGCCGGAACCCGTGGGGCCGACGAGGCAGAGCAGTCTGGGCAAGGCGCTCATGCTATATCCTGCCTGCCTTGGAGCAGTCTTCAAAGGCGGGGGAACATTCGCAGTTCATGCTGTCCGGCCAGTCTTCGGGCAGGGAGCATGCCTTGCGCAGGCGGGGGATGACGGAATCGGGCACGAGGCCGCGCACGTTGCCGCCCAGCGAGGCCACGTTCTTGATATTGGTGGAGCTGATGTACATCCAGCGCAGGTCGGACATGAGGAAGACCGTCTGCACCGAATGTTCGAGCTTGCGGTTCATGAGGGCCATCTGGAATTCGTAGTCGAAGTCCGAAACGGCGCGCAGGCCGCGCAGGATGGCCCTGGCATTGTTCTGGGCGGCGAATTCCACGAGCAGTCCGCTGAAGGGCATGACCTTCACGCCGGGGGTGTCCCTGAACACCTCTTCCACTATGGAAACGCGCTCTTCCAGGGAGAAGAGCGGGTTCTTGCCGCAGTCGCGGGCCACGCCCACGATGACAGTGTCGAAGAGTTCGAGGCCGCGGCGGATGAGGCTCTCGTGGCCGCTGGTGAGCGGGTCGAAGGTGCCGGGGTAGATGGCTATACGTTCTTCACCCATACCAGTATCCTCGTATTTCCGTACACGCGCTCGGCTTCGAGGCGCAGGTCGTACTGGGCGTCGGGATTGATGGTGAGGCCCTTCTCCACTTCGGCGATGAGGAAGCCGTCGTCGGCCATCCAGCCGCCGCGCATGAGGTTCTTCAGCGTAGGCTTGAAGAGGTCCGCGCCGTAGGGCGGGTCCACGCAGATGACCTGGTAGGGCTCGGAGGGGCGGCGTGCCGTGACGCGCAGGGCGTCTTCTTCATGGATGGTGCAGCGGTCGGCAAGGCCGAGGCTCTCGGCGTTCTTGCGCAGGCACTGGGCGGCCTTTCGGTCCTTCTCGATGAAGTCGGCATAGACGGCGCCGCGGCTCAGAGCTTCGAAGCCGAGGGAGCCGCTGCCGGCGAAAACGTCGAGGAAGCGCACGGCCCCCCATACCACGCCGCGGGCTTCCAGCATGGAGAAGAGGGATTCACGCACTTTGCCCATGGCGGGGCGGTAGCCCGGACCGGTGACGGTCTGGAGTACACGACCTCTGCAGGCTCCTGAAATGATACGCATAGATGATATCCTGTGCGGCGGCGCGGGGCCGCCGCCATGATAAGGGTGTTCGGGAAAGGTCTAGAGATGGGTGAGGAAGACGAAGAGCTCGCGTTCGATCTCGGCCAGGCGGTCGCGCAGTTCGGCCTGCTCTTCCCAAGGCAGGGACTCGGCATCGGCGAGGCGGCTGCGTATCTGGGAAACGCGCTGTTCGAGTTCCGAGGTGAGGAAGTTCCAGTCCACGCGCCTGCGGGTGAGCGCGGCGGCAGCCGGGGCGGGCACTTCCACCACGGGTGCGCTGGAGCCTTCGATGACCGCTTCTTCCAGATATTCCGGGATGAAGGGCGTGATGCCGAAGCGTTCCTTGATGAGCTCGGCCAGTATTTCCTGCGCCTTGGGTTCGCCGTGTATGAGGCCTATGTTCAGGCCGGGGCGGGCCATGGCTCCTATCCATTCGAGGAGCTGGCTCTGGCCTGCATGGGCGGAGAAACCGCCGATGGTGAATATCTTGGCGGCCACCTTCACGTCTTCGCCGAAGAGGCGCAGGCTCTTGGCGCCGTCCACGAGCTTGCGGCCCGGGGTGCCTATGGCCTGATAGCCGACGAAGACTATGCTCGCACCCTTGCGCCACAGGTTATGCTTGAGGTGGTGGCGTATGCGGCCTGCGTTGCACATGCCGCTGGCCGCCAGGATGATGGCAGAGCCCTTCATGGCGTTGAGCTTCATGGAGTCCTGCGCGTCCTGCGTGAAGATGACGCCGGCGTCCGGGTCGTGCACGGCCACATTGCTCAGTTCTGGAGTATGGAGCAGGTGGGCGTACTTCAGGAATATCTTCGTAGCCTTGGTGGCGAGGGGGCTGTCCACATAGATGGGCATCCTGTCGGGCAGGCGGCCCTGCTGCTTGAGCAGGTAGAGGCTGTAGAGTATCTCCTGCGTGCGCTCCACGGCGAAGGCCGGGATGATGACCTTTTCACCGTGGCGGAAGCTGTAATTGATGGCTTCCACCAGTTCGTCCAGGGTGTCGGCCTCGCCCTTATGGTCGCGGTCGCCGTAGGTGGATTCCACGAAGAGCCAGTCGGGAGTGGCGGGAGTTTCGGCATCGGGCAGGAGCAGGGCGCCGGGGCGGCCGAGGTCGCCGGAGAAGACCACGCGGGTGGCCTTGCCGTTCTCCGTTACCACGATGTCGAGTATGGCGGCGCCGAGGATGTGGCCCGCGTAGCGGAACGTGACCTTCACGCCCTCGGCGGGGGCTATCTCGCTGCCGAATTCCACGGGGCGCAGGAGCTTTGCCGTGGCGATGGCGTCTTCCGTGCCGTAGAGGGCTTCTTCGGCAGGGTCTATCTCTTCGCCGCGGCGGGTCTTATGCTTGTTCTTCCACTCCTGCTCCATCTCCTGGATGTGGGCGCTGTCTTCCAGCATGATGGCGGCAAGGTCGGCCGTAGGGGCAGTGCAGTAGATGCTTCCCTTGAAGCCGTGCTTCACCATGCGGGGCAGGAGGCCGGAGTGGTCGATGTGGGCATGGGTGAGCAGTACGAAGTCCAGTTCTTCCGGGGCGTAATTGGCGGTGTCGAAATTGCGTTCTTCAAAGGCCGAACTGCCCTGGAACATGCCGCAGTCCACGGCGAATCGGGCTTTTTCGGTCTGTATCACGAAGCAGGAACCGGTAACGGTCTGGGCGGCGCCGAGAAACGATATCTTCATAGGGTGCTCCTGGGTGACAGGGTGTCCGATAGTCTGAGCATAAGCCTTTTCTCATGCTGGCGCAAGGAAGGCTTGCGGCTGTGAAATATTTGGAAACAATTTGCCTTCTCCTTTCATTTTACCATGTTTCTTCAATTTTTTTCTTCGAGGAGCCTCTTTGAGGCCCCGCCGGGCTTGCGCAGGCAGGAACGGCAGGCTATTATTTAATGACTGGAAACTCTCAACAGGAGCATCCTTATGCAGTTCAATCAGCAGCAGTATGTCATCGACGCTCTTTCCGCGCAGGAATCCTGGCGGCTTTTCCGCATCATGGCGGAGCTCGTGGAAGGTTTTGAAGACCTGAGCGGCCTGCCCCCCTGCGTTTCCATATTCGGTTCCGCCCGCCCCAAGGAAGACAACCCCATGTACCAGCAGACCATGCAGGTGGCCAAGGCTCTGGGGCAGGCCGGCTACGGCATCATCACCGGCGGCGGCCCGGGCTTCATGGAAGCCGGCAACCGCGGCGCCATGGAAGCAGGCGTGCCTTCCGTGGGCCTGCACATCCATCTTCCCATGGAGCAGAAGCCCAACGACTACCTCACTGTCGAGAGCGACTACCGCTACTTCTTCATCCGCAAGCTCATGTTCGTGAAGCATTCCATGGCCTATGTGGTCATGCCCGGCGGCATGGGCACCATCGACGAGCTTTCCGAAGCCTTCGTGCTGGCGCAGACGCACCGCATCAAGCCCTTCCCCATCATCCTCTACAGCCATGAGTTCTGGGACGGACTCATCGACTGGCTGAAGGACCGCATGGTGAAGGACGGCTATCTGCGCGAGGAAGAGCTGGACCTCGTGACCATCTGCGATACGCCTGAAGAAGTGGTGCGCGCCATACGCAGCCGCGTCATACTCTAGGTCGGCCATGCCTCTTCTGAACAGGAGCGAAGAACCGGACTGCTGGAAGGCCCTGCCGATCTGGGGGCCGGAACCTGCCGCGCCCGCCGGGCTCACCTGGCAGGGCCTGATGCGCCGCGCCCTGCGCCTCGCCCGCGCCGGAGCCAAAGCCGGGGAGATACCTGTGGGCGCGCTGGTCATCGACTCCGAAGGCGAAGTGCTTTCCGAAGCCCATAACGAGACAGAAGCCCTGCACGATCCCACGGCCCATGCCGAAGTGCTGGCCCTGCGCCGCGCCTGCGCCAAGGTGGGCAACCATCGGCTGGGCGGCTGCATACTGGTGGTCACGCTGGAACCCTGCCTCATGTGTACGGGGGCCATTCGCGAATCCCGCGTTTCCGGCGTGGTCTTCGGTGCGTCCGACGCCCGTGCCGGAGCCGTCTGCTCCTGCCTCGAAGGCTTGGACTACGCACAGACGGGCGCACAGCCGTGGAGCTACGGTGGCGTGGAAGCGGAAGCCTGTGCAGACATACTGAAGGAATTTTTCCGGGTGCGGCGATGACTGCCCCGTTTATCATAGGCCAATAAGGAGACTCCATGTACAATACTGTGGACGAACTGACCGTCGATTACGAAGAGAACGGCATCCTCAAGGTGAAGGAAGTGGGCAAGGAAGTGCTTTCCAAGGGCGCCTGGGCCACAGTGCTGTTCCGCTACCAGGAATGGCAGCCTGAGACCGACACTTACGGCCCGGACCGCTACACTATCCGCCGCTACAAGAAGATGGCCGGCGAGTATCGCCAGCAGTCGAAGTTCACCATCTCCAGCAACGATCAGGCCCGCCGCATCGTGGACGCCCTGAGCCGCTGGATGGCCGAGACCGACGCGTCCGAAGCCATCGACGAAGCCTGATGCCGTGAACGAGGAGAGCCCTCAAGGATATCCATGGACGACGAGAGACGCCGTTTCCTTTTCTCCGCGCGCCAGCGACTGCTGGACAGCCTGCTTTCCGGCTGGCGCAGACGCGGCTCTTCCCTTCTGCACATAGGCCTGAACGGAGGACTTTCCCCGGAATGCTTCTGGGAGGCGGGCTTCGACGTGACCGCACTGGACCGTTCGCCGGAAAAGCTCGTCTTCTGGCGGGAGCATACCGGCCCCAAGGTGGGATACGCCTGCTCCAGTCCGGAACGCCTGCCCTTTGGCGACGGCGAGTTCGATTACGCCGTGCTCGTGCATCATGGCCTGAAGCGCAGGAAGGCGGCGGGCATAGGGGCCGGCCTTTCGGATGGAATCCCCGCCGAACTCACCGAGGCTCTCCGCGTGGCCGCGCGCGGCATCATCATCCTTGAGTGGAACCGGTTCTCTCTGGGCGGCGTCCCTGTCCTTGAACAGCAGGCAGGGGAGGGCGAGGCGCCCGAACGCGGCGTCCTGCCGTGGGAACTCTGGTCTCTGCTCGGCCGTGCCTGCCCCGGCCGCAGGCGGCATCTCGTTTCTGCTCTGCCCCTGTGGCGGCGTACATGGTCCTGCGGGGGCTGTGAGCAGGGATGGACTTCGGCCATGAGCAAGGTGTTCACGACTCTGAACTCTACCCCCTCTGCCTTGCCCTTCGGGGCAGTCATGGGAGTGCGGGCCGATTGGAATTCTGTTCCGCTCACGCCTGCCGGAGTGCTCCGCAGTGCCGCCGAAAAGCTCTGCCCGTCGCAGACACGGGAAGAACTCATAGGCCGGAAGTCCGCTCAGTCCGTCGCTCCGGCTTTTCATCATAAAAGGGAAGACTCATGAAATTTTCTGCCGTTCTCTTCGACCGCGATGGCACTGTCATCTTCGACCGCCATTACCTCAGCGACCCTGCCGGGGTCGAACTCATACCCGGAACGGGAGAAGCCCTTGCAAAGCTGAAGGGCGCAGGCGTGGCTTCGTATCTGGTGAGCAATCAGTCCGGCATAGGGCGCGGATACTTCCCGGAATCTGGCTGGTATGCCTGCCAGGCCCGCCTGGACGAACTGCTGGAAACCTTCGGTGCGAAGCTCGAAGATTCCCGCTTTTGCCCCCACGATCCCGAGGACCACTGCGACTGCCGCAAGCCTGCCATCGGCATGTGGAAGAGCCTGCGCGATGCCTACGGCCTTGAGGCTTCTTCCTGCGCCATGGTGGGCGATAAGCCCGAAGACCTGCGCTTCGGCATCAATGCCGGACTTGCCGCCGCCGTGCTCGTACTTACCGGAAAGGGAGCGAAGAGCGCGGAGAAGCTGGGGCTGGATGCCGAAGCCGTGGCTCGGGCTGGCTTCCTGCCTGTGCCCGCCGAAAACGTTCCTTCGGAATGGCTGGAGGGGCGCGAGTCGCCCGTACTGCTTTTCGCGGCCGCTGATGTCGCCTCCGCTGTGGAAGGCCTGCTGGCGCTCTAGCTCTGAAAAGATTTCTCGTACTGCGGTTTTCTTCACCATTTTTTCTGTAGCCTCTTGCCTGCCCGTGGGGAATATGGCTATATTCTGCAAGCGCGGCCTGTCCGCCAATGAATACGAGTGCAAGGAGATATCCCCCAATGCCCAGCTACGAAGAGATCTTTTCCCCCGCCTGCATGAACGAAGTCTTTCCTCCGGAGCGCACTCCTGAGTTTTTCGAAGCTCTGTTCGGCGACCCGGAAGACGGGGCCTATGATATCAGGATGTCCCTGCTCTCCGCCTCTGAGCGCACCCTGAACTTCCTCTTCGAACTGCATCAGCGCGGCGATGCCTGCCTCGCCTGCAACCTCACCTACGGCCTGCCCGGCGTGTTCATGCGGCACCCCATCATCAATATCAAGGGCGTGACTGCCGATCTTGCCAAGCGCGCCGGCTGGGAAGACGGCACCTGGGAATGGAAACTCGGGACCACGGAAGAGATTTCCAAGGCTCTGCACGTCATCCCGCTCGTTTTGAAGCGCACGGCCTGAGCCTGAGGCAGCCCGCCTGCCACGCTATTTTTTTGCTTGACGCCGTGGGGTAATGCGGCTATTACTTCTCGGTCAGTGGGTCCATAACTCAGTCGGTAGAGTACCTGCCTTTTAAGCAGAGAGTCGCGCGTTCGAATCGCGCTGGACCCACCAGGAATTTCAAGGGGTTACGATGATGAATCGTAACCCTTTCCTCGTTAAATCCCGTTGGAATGATTCACATTATTTCGGCGGGATTTTTTATATCTTTAGGCAGTTGAGGAAGCGTAGCGACCGAAACAGTAAACCACCGGCTATGCCGTGGCCCCCAAGCCGTTATGCATAAAAAAACACCTTTTCGATAGAACGGAGTTGTTCAAGCTCCCGTCCACGATCGAAAAGGTGTTTTTTATGGCGAAAGAATAAAATCTGGCACATGCGAAATGGCTGTGCAAGTACCATATTATCTTCCCTCCTAAGTACAGAAGGAAGGGTATCTAAGGCAACGTCTTGAAGATAAGTCGGAGGCCAGCGGTCTTAGGAAGACAACATCA
>JAZQMJ010000243.1:0-1624 GCA_045543435.1 Mailhella sp. | reverse complement strand
AGCGTCTTGGCGTCGCCGTGGGTGAGGGCCAGCGTGATGGCGGAACCGCCGTAATGCCCCTTCTCCACTTCCTTCAGGAAGGCGAGAGCCTTGTTCAGGGCCGCAGGCTGTGCCGTGATGGCCAGCGTGTTGGAGGGCTGGTAGGCGGAAATGGAATTGTCGCGGCCGAGTATGGTGGGAAGCACCTTGGCCAGCTCGGAGGCCACGCCTATCTTCAGGGGCACTATGCGCGTCACCAGCGTTTCACTGCCGGAAGCCGGGGCGCTGCCGGTAGTCGCTCCCTCGCTCTGGTTCATGCTGTCCTTGATGGGCAGTATCTTGTAGGCCGAGCCGCTCTTGAGCACGGCGAAGTCATGCACGCGCATGATGGAGACGAAAAGCTCGAAGGCTTCATCCGGCGAGATGGCTACGGGCGAATACACCGTCACCTTGCCCTTCACCTTGGGGTCGGCGATGAAGTTGCGGCCCGTGGCTTCGCTCATGTAGCGGATGAGCTCATGGATGTCCGCATCCTTGAAGTCGAGCGTAAGGCTTCTTTCCTGTGCGGCGGCCTGGGGAGCGGCCAGCACAGGAGAAGGGCATACGTTCCCGAACAGGGAGGCCAGAGCCAGCCCTGCGGCAAGCAGATATATCTTCGCATGATGTCGAATAGCGTTCATGACTTCAATCCAGTCTGTAGCGGATGAGGGTGATGGTGCCGCCGCGCATTATTTCCAGCTCAAGCGGCTTAGAGGGGGAAGCGTTCAGTTCGGCGGCGAGTTCGGCAAGGTCGTTCAGGCGGGCGATGCGTTTGTTCGAAGCGCGGAGCAGAAGGTCGCCCTGCTGCAGTTCGAGCATATCCAGAAGGCCGCCGGGAGATATCTGCCCCACGAGCAGGCCGCTGCGGCCTTTGTCGCTGTGGGAGGAAAGCGCCGCCATGTCGGCGGAGAGGGCCGCCGGGTCGCGCATGAGGGACATGATGCGCCCCCTGTCCAGCGCAACGGCAGGCTTCTCATCCTTCCCTTCTGCGGAGGCGCGGGCGGCGCGCTTGCTTTCTTCCTTGAAGGGCAGGCGTTCGCGCAGGCCGTCCTTCTCGAGGATGACCACGCGGCGCAGGACTTTGACGATGGTCCAGTCCTTCACCTTCTCGCCTTCGAGATAGGTCTTCTCGTCCTTGCCTGCGGAGATGACGGCGCGGCTCTGGCCCTCGGCGCAGACAATGGTCCCCAGCAGGTCGAAACCGCGGCGGCTCACGGGCAGGGCGCCGGCCTCATCCTCGGAGATCTCCACTCCGGCTTCTTCAGCGCCGGGAAGCGAGGCCAGCGAGGAAACGCGCGTGCCGAAAAGGTTGAGGGCTTCCATCTGGCGCAGGTCGAAGGAAGGGGCGTTCTTCTGCGCGGCGGACGCGGGCCGCACCGGGGCTTTCGCTTCCGGCACGGGGATATCCACCGCATCGGGATACATGACCCAGAAGGCGGCCCTGCCGAGGAAGGCGGCGCTGAGGGCCACACTGCCCAGCACGAGCGCGACAGTCATACAGCGTTGCACGTTCATGTTCAGCTCACGAGACTGCTCATCTCGAAGATGGGCAGGATGATGGCGATGACCACGAAGCCGACGAGGCCGCCAAAGTCGGATCGTAGCC
>JAZQMJ010000242.1:0-2542 GCA_045543435.1 Mailhella sp. | reverse complement strand
CCCCGGCAAGCTCCATCTTGCGGTCGCGGATATGGGGCGGGGGAACGATGAGCAGGCGGGGGCGGGGATAGTCGAGGAGGCTTTCCCAAGGGAAGGAGAGGACTATGTCCGCAATCTCTGCCATGCCCTCGGCGATGTCGTACTCGCTATGGCCCAGGGCAGACTTCATGTCGTTGCTGCCGAGCATGATGACGACGGCATCGAGCGGAAGGTGAGAAAGCAGGCAGGCTGGCAGATAGTCCCTGCCGCAGAGACCGGCTCCGGGCACGGAAACGCCGCTTCCCACAGTGAAGTGGTCGCGGAGCGTGCGGCCGCCGAGTCCTTCTTCGATGATCTCGAAATCCGGGCCGAGCAGGGCAGAGAGGCGGCCGGTCCAGCGTATGTCGGAAGGGAAGCGCCGGGTAGGGCCGTCGAGCCTGCCTATCCAGCCGAAGGTATTGGAATCTCCGAAACAGAGTATGCGTCTGGGCATGGTTTTTCCTGCGTTGGGGATGTCAGCGGAAGATGAGCTGGACGAGCGCCATGTAGCAGAGCGTTCCGCCGGCTATGCTTACGGCCATGTTCTTTTTCCACGCCTGAAGGGCGAGAGTGACGGCACTGGCGATGACTTCGGGTATGCCGCTGCTTCCTTCCACGAGAGGGCCGTTCCTGAAGCAGTAGACGACCAGCATGCCCCAGATGGCTGAAGGCAGAAGAGCGCCGAGGTAGCGGATGAGCGCCGGAGTACGCTTTCGGAAAAGCAGGAAGGGCGTCCAGCGGGTGATCTGCGTGGCGAGGGCGGCAAGCCCTATCATGACAGCGGCCTGCATGGTGGTCATTTCCCGTCTCCTTCCTGAACGGGCACGAAGACCGAAAGCTTTCTGCGGAATACGAGGAGCAGGAACACGATGCAGGCCATGGAGGCCAGCAGGAAATAGCGGGTGCCGAAGGCCATGAGGCAGCAGAACGTGATGACAAGGCCGCCGATGGAGCTGATATGCTGGCGTTCCTGCTGCCAGCTGCTCATGAATATGGCAAGGAAGAGGGCGGGCAGAACGAATTCGATGCCGCGGGTATCGAAGGGCAGGCCGTCGCTGAAGCAGGCTCCGGCGGCGGTGGAGAGTACCCAGTAGCTTTCGTTGAACAGGGAAACGAAGAAGTAGTACCAGCGCCTGTCCACGCCTGCGGGCACATGGCCCATGCCGAGTATGGAGAAGGTCTCGTCGATGAGGCCGTAGATGAGGTAGGGCTTGAGTTTGCCCGTGCCTCTGTAGCGGTCCAGCATGGCTATGCCGTAGAACAGATGCCTGGCGTTGACGATAAGGCCGATGACGAAGGCAGTGAGCGGCGCGAAGGGGCCGGTCAGCATGCTGGCCATGATGAATTCAAGGGAACCCGCGAAGATGGTGAGCGCCATCAGGATGGGAAAGATGGGTTCGAAGCCCAGCGAGCGCATATAGAGCCCATAGGAGAATCCGCAGAAGCCGAAACCTATGAGTATGGGTATGGTGACGCGGAACGCGGCCCTCGCCGAGGCGAAAACAAGAGAGCCGCGGCAGGGAGAGCAGGGCGGGGAACTGGTCATGGAACGGCCTCAGCCCATCACGATGTCGGCGAACACGGCGTCAACGGCCCGGGCAAGGTCTTCAGGGGCGATGACGAACTGCAGGCCGCGCTGGCCGGCAGAGACGTATATCTTGTCGAAATTTTTAGCGGATTCATGGATGCAGACAGGGTAGGGCTTCTTGGTCCCCACGGGGGAACAGCCTCCGCGGATGTATCCGGTGAGGGGCAGCACCTCCTTGAGGGGCACCATTTCCGCATTCTTGTTGCCGAACACGGCGGCAAGTTTTTTCAGGCTGAGTTCGGCGTCGCCCGGGACCACGCCAAGGGCTATGCCGTTCGGATTGCCGCGAGTGACGAGCGTTTTGAAAACGCAGGAGGCGTTCACTCCCATGGATTCTGCCACATGGCCGGCGGAAAGGTCATCGAGGTCGACAGGATAGGAGTTCAGAGAGTAGGGGATGCCAAGTTTGTCGAGCACGCGGGCGGCATTCGTTTTCTTAGGGGCGGCCATGGAAGCTCCGATAGATGGGATATCTGTGGGAAAAAGTCTTTGATAGCGTTTTCTTAGCTCCGAAATGCAGGAAAGTACAGACGGCGGAGCAGGGAAAAACTCTATTCACAAAAAAGAAAAAATCATATATGTTCAACGAACTTTTTGAAGTAAGATTTTCCCGGTGTTCCGGGTGGAGTTTTCATCATGTCTGATCCAATCATCAGAATCTGCGATCTGGAAAAGAAATTCCAGAGCAAAAATTCTGAAGTATATGCCCTTCAGGGAATCAATCTTGAAATAAATCAGGGCGATATTTATGGCATCATCGGCCGCAGCGGTGCCGGCAAGTCTACGCTCGTCCGCTGCATCAATATGCTGGAACGTCCTACGGGCGGCCAGGTGCTTTTCGAAGGCCGCGATCTTTGCCGTCTGGCGGATAAGGAGCTTCGCGAGGCCCGCCGTTCCATGGGCATGATATTCCAGCAGTTCAACCTGCTGATGCAG
>JAZQMJ010000241.1:0-4167 GCA_045543435.1 Mailhella sp. | reverse complement strand
CCCCATCGCGAAGACATCGCCGTCAAGGAATGCCGCAAGCTCGGCATCCCGATCGTGGCCGTCACCGACACCAACTGCGATCCTGGCGTCATCGACTACATCATCCCCGGCAACGGCGGCGCCATCCGCGCCATCAAGCTGTTCGTGAACGCCATGGCTGGAGCCTGCATCGAAGGTGCCGCTCAGTCCAAGGAAGTCGCTGACCCCGAAGTTGCCATGCAGCAGGCCGCTGAAGCCGCTGAATAACCCCTTATCCCCAAGGAGCAAAACAATGGCTGCTATTTCCGCTGCTATGGTGAAGGAACTGCGCGACAAGACCGGCGCCGGCATGATGGACTGCAAGAAGGCCCTCGCTGAATGCGACGGCGACGTGGAAAAGGCTCTCGACTGGCTCCGCCAGAAGGGTCTCTCCAAGGCCGCCAAGCGCGCTGACCGCGCCACCTCCGAAGGCGTGATCGCTTCCTGCGTCGCCGCCGACGGCAAGACCTCCACCATCGTGGAAGTCATGACCGAAACCGACTTCGTCGCCCGCGGCGACCAGTTCCAGGCTTTCGCCAAGGCTGTCGTCGAAGAGATCGCTGAAAAGGCTCCCGAATCCGTGGAAGTCTTCAACGAACGCGCCACCGAGCTCACCGCTGTGACCGGCGAAAAGACCGTGGTCGGCCGCTTCTTCCGTGAAAGCGTTGCCGGCGAAGGCGTGGTGGGCACCTATGTGCACGCCAACGGCAAGCTCGCCGTCCTCGTCGTGGTCGACACCGACAAGCCCGCTACCGCCGAAGTGGCCGACTTCGCCAAGAACGTGGCCATGCAGGTCGCCGCTGCCAACCCCCTCGCCGTCAGCAAGGACAACCTCGACCCCGCTCTCCTCGAGCGCGAGCGCGAAGTGTACCGCCAGAAGGCCCTGGAAGAAGGCAAGCCCGAGAAGATCATCGACAAGATCGCCGAAGGCGCCGTGGCCAAGTACTGCAAGGAAGTCTGCCTCATGGAACAGGCTTACATCCGCGACGACAAGATGAGCATCAACGATCTCTGCAAGGCTACTGCCAAGGCTGCCGGCCTGAACATCACCGTCAGCAAGTTCGTGCGCATCCAGCTCGGCGCCTAATTCTCGCCGGAAGCTCCGATTTCGTAGAAAAGTCGGGACTTCAAGCTTGAATACCTAACGAGTTCACGATAAAAGGGGGAAGGAAACTTTCCCCTTTTTTTATGCCCTCTTTCCTGGAAGTGACCATGGAACCTCTCGTCCGTCTTACCGCTCTGCTCGTCGTACTGAATGGCGAAAGGCTTCTCGGCCGCTGCCTTGACTCCCTTGCCTTCTGCGATCGCATCCTCATCGTCGATTCGTTCAGTACAGACGCGACCGAACAGATAGCCCGTGACCACGGCGCCATCTTCATCCAGAACAAATGGCCCGGCAACGCCAAACAGGTGCAGTACGGCCTGGACTGGCTGGAGGCCAACGCCCCCACCGACTGGGTTCTCATGCTCGACTGCGACGAGATCATCAGCCGCGACCTCCGCAGCAGCATCCTTGCCGCGCTGGAAGCCCCCGGCGACAAGACCTCCTTCTCCATGCCGCGCCTCACCTGGTACTTCGACGGCTTCCTGCGCCATGGCGGCTGCTACCCCGACCGCCTCTTCCGCCTGTTCAAACCCAAGGGCGTGCGCATCGACAACAACGGAGCCCACCAGAAGTTCGTCCCCACCGGCCCCTACGGCGAACTCCAGGGCGACATGATCCATTATACTTACGAGAGCTTCAGCAACCAGCTCGACAAGCTCAACGACTACGCCCAGCGCGGCGCGCGCGACCTTGAAGCCAAGGGCAAGAAGGGCGGCGTGATGTCCGGCCTCGGGCATGGCCTGTGGCGCTTCATCGACATGTATTTCCGCAAACTGGGCGTTCTGGACGGCCGCGCAGGCTTCCTCATGGCCGCCCACACCGCGTTCTACACTTTCCTCAAATACGTACGCATCCATGAAGGCAGCTGGGGCGCCCCCTACGACCACTGCCCCATCGGCGATGCTCCCCGCAAGAACCCCGAATCCAAATGAGGCTGACGATGAGCGAACTCAAGTACAAGCGCGTACTGCTCAAGCTGAGCGGTGAAGCTCTGGCTGGCGAAAAAGGCACCGGCATCGACCCTGAAACCGTGCGACTCATCTGCAAGGAGATCGCCGAAGTGGCCTCCCTCGGTGTGGAGCTCGCTCTGGTCATCGGCGGCGGCAACATCTTCCGCGGCCTCTCCACCTCCGCCAAGGGCATGGACCGCTCCACCGCCGACTACATGGGCATGCTCGCCACTGTGATGAATGCCGTGGCCGTGCAGGACGCCCTCGAAAAGGCCGGCTGCCCCACCCGCGTGCTCTCCGCCATCGACATCCGCGAGCTCTGCGAACCCTACATCTACCGCCGCGCCATCCGCCACATGGAGAAGGGCCGCATCATCATCTGCGCCGCCGGCACCGGCAACCCCTATTTCACCACTGATACCGCCGCCGCCCTCCGCGGCACGGAACTCAAGTGCGACGCCATCATCAAGGCCACCAAGGTGGACGGCGTGTACGACAAGGACCCCATGAAGTTCAGCGACGCCGTGCGTTTCGACGAGCTCACCTACGACGAGACCCTGCGCCGCCACCTCAAGGTCATGGACGCCACCGCCATCACCCTGGCCCAGGAAAACAGCATCCCCGTCATCGTGTGTTCCATGTTTGGCGGTGCCATCAAGAAAGTCGTCTGCGGCGAACCCGCAGGCACCACTGTAAAGGGAGAATAGAATGGATATCGAAACCCTGCTCTTCGACGCTGAAGAGCGTATGGAAAAGGCCCTCGTGGCTCTGGAACGCGACTTCGGCAAGCTTCGCACCGGCCGTGCCACCACCAGCCTCGTGGACAACATCAAGGTCGACTACTACGGCGCCATGACCCCCGTGAGCCAGCTGGCTTCCGTGGCCGTGCCGGACAGCCGCACCGTGACCATCCAGCCCTGGGACAAGGGCGCTTTCTCCCTCGTGGAAAAGGCCATCCTGAAGTCCGACCTCGGCCTCACCCCCATGAACGACGGCCGCATCATCCGCATCACTGTGCCGCCGCTCACTGAAGAACGCCGCAAGGACCTCACCAAGGTCAGCAAGAAGTACACCGAAGACTGCAAGGTCGCCATCCGCAACATCCGCCGCGATGTGAACGACGCCCTCAAGAAGCTCGAAAAGGATAAGGAAATCTCCGCCGACGATCTGAAGAAGGCCACCGACGACGTGCAGAAGATCACTGACAACTACGTCAAGAAGGCCGACGCCAAGGCTGCCGCCAAGGAAAAGGAAATCATGGAGATCTAACTCCGTGTCGAGGCCGGAGCGGTTCGCCGTTCCGGCCTTTGCGGATGCAGGGCCTGCGCTCCCGCGCGGGCTTTTCGCCGTGCTTTCTTCCCCTCGGATAACAGCAGGACACAGAGTAAGGATATGAACGAAAAGCCTCAGCACATAGCCGTCATCATGGACGGCCACGGCCGCTGGGCCAAGCAGCGCGGCCTTTCCCGCTCCCGCGGCCATCTCGCCGGCGTGGATGCCGTGCGCGAACTCGTGCGCGGATGCCGGGAGCTGGGCATCCCCTTCGTCACTGTCTATGCCTTCTCCAAGGAGAACTGGCAGAGGCCGGAAGCCGAAGTGGGCTTCCTCTTCGAGCTTTTCCTGCAGTTCATCCGCCAGGAACTGCCCGAACTCATGGCGCAGGACATACGCCTCAACTTCATAGGCGACAGGCGCGACCTGCCCTTCACTGTGCGCCAGACTCTGGACTACGCCCTGCGCAAGACGGCGAACAACAAGTCCATGGTCTTCACGCTGGCCATAAGCTACGCGGGCCGCGAAGAGATACTCGAAGCCTGCCGCCGCGCCCTTGCCGACGGCCTGAAGCCCGAGGAACTCACCGAAGAGAAGTTCCGCTCCTACTTCTGGGATCCTTCTCTCCCCGACCCCGACCTCATCATACGCACCAGCGGCGAAGAACGCCTGAGCAACTTCCTGCTCTTCCAGTGCGCTTACGCCGAATTCTTCTTCAGCCCCGTTCTGTGGCCGGACTTCGGCCCCCGGGAACTCCGCCTTGCCCTCGACAGCTACGCCGCACGCACCCGGCGCTTCGGGAAAACCGACGACCAGCTGCGC
>JAZQMJ010000240.1:0-2449 GCA_045543435.1 Mailhella sp. | reverse complement strand
GGCTTCCAGCTCCTTCACTTCTGCCTGACTCATGGAAATCTGGTAGCTGTAGACACCGCTGGCGATAGAGGTAGCACCGGAAGCCACGGAGTTTGCGCCGCTCACGAGGTTGGTGATGAGGGTGGTTTTGCTGAGTATCTTCATGACATTGTTCGCCGCCTCGGCTGTTACAGAGACGGCCTTTGCCGCACCGCCTATGTTGAGAACTATGGTGGCGAGGTTGAGGGCCATGGTGACGCCCATGCCTACCCACTGGGCGGCCTCCTTATCCATGCCGCAGGCTTCGCAGGCGGAGGCAATAGCGCCGGAGATGCAGTATTTGCCGTCCGTTGCCATGCTCAGAGCAGAATCCATGGTCATGACAAGACCAGCGACACCGGCGGCAACGAGCAGAGGATTGCCGGTAGCCGCACCGATGGCGACGCTGGCGGCCGAGGCGATGGCACCCACCACCATGCCGATGACGGAGAATATCTTGAGGAAGGTATCGGCAAGGCCCTTCTTGGCCATCTTTTCGAGCTGTTCCTTAAGTTCGTCCAGCTCTTTCTGGTTGACTTCGGCCTGCTGTTCGCCTTTGAGCTCAAGGCTGGCCACGCCGTCGCGGCAGGCCTGACGGCGGGTCTCGTCGCCTATGGCACTGAGGAGCGTGTCAAGAGAGAGCGGGCCGGCCGGGGCGGGCAGGCTGGGCAGTTCATCGATATCGAAGGAGATAGAGACGCCGGGGATAGCGCCTTCGCCGCCCTGTCCCGTTACTTTGCCGAGGCCCTTCAGGAACTCGGCTACGGCCTGCTGGACGAGTTCGGCCTGCGAGGTCTGATTCTGGCTGTTGACTTGCATGCTCATACAAGCCTCCTACTTTTCAAGCAGGGCAAGAAGGGCACGGGCCTTTTCGTGGCACTGCGCATGGGCAGGGTCGTTCTCATCGCCGATTTCAAGAAGGCACTTGAGCGCACCTATGGCGTTTTCCTTTTCTCCGAGCTGGATGTAACAGCGGGCGGCGTAGAGGAAGGGCTGGGGATCTTTCAGCAGGGCAACGGTCCCGGCCATGCTGTAGGCGTCGATCGCGCCCCTGAGGTTGCCGTTGGCCTGGCGGCAGCCGGCAAGGCCCATCCAGAAGCGCATATCCTTATGGTTGTAGAGGCAGAGAGCCTGGAACACCACTTCGGCGTCCTTGTGGTTGCTGCTGGTGTAGAGGTTGTAGCCGAGGGCGTAGAGGTTCTCGACGTATTCAGGCGTGGTGCTGGTGACATCGGCGAGGGTAAGGCCTTTCTGCAGGCCGTCCATCATCACAGCAAGCTGATCGGCAGTGAGCTCGTTCATGTTTTCAGGCATGGGGTATCCTTTACATTAGAGAGAACAGGCCTACTGGCCCTTGGCTATGGAACGAAGAGTCTGAGTCGCGGAGGAGATGGCCGACATGGCACCTTCCTGATAGGAATTGTACTGGCCGATGAAGTCCTGAAGGTAGATCATCAGGGTCTGCGTCTTGTTGCCGATCTGCTCCTGATAATTGGTCAGAGACTTGAGGACATAATCCCATTCTTCATGGCCGAGATTGTAGTCCTTGTCTTCGTTAGGATAGGAGAGGCCTCGCTTATCCATGTAATCCACGACTTCCTGCGGCATGGGATAGCAGTGGCCCCAGCGGTTTGTTTGGCCCTTGATGGTCTCCACGCCCACACCTTCGTAGTTTTTGGCCTTCTGCTGAAGGTCGCGGGCGAGTTCGATCATTTTCGCGGTTTCAGCCTGCTCTTCCTGAATGGTCTCTATCTGCTTCATGTAGCTTTCGGCCTCGTTCTTGCAGATCTGAGACTGGGCCATCTGGAGCTTGGCGAACATGAACTGAAGGCTTCCGCTGGGGCCGAGGTCGATATCGGCCATGATCTGGGAAAGAGAATTGGTAGCGTCGATCTGAGACATGGATAGCTCCGTGATGGCTTACTGGCCCTTGGCGATGGAGCGAAGAGTCTGCGTGGCGGAGGAGATGGCCGACATGGCACCTTCCTGATAGGAATTGTACTGACCGATGAAGTCCTGAAGATAGATCATCAGGGTCTGTGTCTTGTTGCCTATCTCTTCCTGATAATTGGTCAGGGACTTGAGGTTGTAGTCCCATTCGTCGGCGTTGTGCAGCTTGTCATTGCCGGTGGTTTCCCAGCTGAGGCCGCGCTTTTCGAAGAACTCCACCATTTCAGGGGGCATGGTGGTACACTTGTCGTCGCTCTTCGCTTCGTTCTGGAGCTTGCGGGCCTGTTCAATCATCTCTGCCACGGCGGCCTGCTCTTCCTGGATGGTCTCTATCTGCTTCATGTAGCTTTCGGCTTCGTTCTTGCATATCTGGGACTGGGCCATCTGGAGCTTGGCGAACATGAACTGAAGGCTGCCGGTGGGGCCGAGGTCGATATCAAGTCGGAGGCCAAGCGGTCTTAGGAAGACAACATCATTTTTC
>JAZQMJ010000239.1:0-2941 GCA_045543435.1 Mailhella sp. | reverse complement strand
ACGCTCCTCGATGGTCGGTTCTTCCACCTGATAGGTGAGCAGGGGCGGCGTGGCGTTCACGTCGAGGCCGGCGCCGAAGCCGAATATCTTCTTGATCATGCGGCCGAACTGCTGCTTGAGGGCGAACACGGGGATGTCCATGGGGCAGGCGCGTTCGCATTCGGAACAGCCGGTGCAGCGGCCAGCCAGATGCTGGGCATGGATGAGCTGGAAGAACAGCTTCTGCTGCACGGTGTCTTCCTGGGTGATCCAGGCAGGATCGCGGGCATCGGACACGCAGTGGTCGCGGCAGACGCACATGGGGCAGGCGCCGCGGCAGGCGTGGCAGGCGATGCAGCGTTCCATCTGGCCCTTCCAGAAGCCCATGCGCTGTTCCAGCGTCATGTCGTCGAGGAAGCGCAGAGCGGGGCTGCGGCCGTCAACGGCGCCTTCGGGAGCGTTGGTGGGGCTGCCCACGAACACGTCGGAAAGCACGGCGCTGGGATGCACGCAGACGCGGCACTTGTCCTGAGCCACTTCGGCCATGGTCATTTCCACGTCCTGGCCGTTGGCGGTGACGGTGATCTTGTTGCCGCGGCAGGCCACGGCGTCGATCTTGGCGCCTTCAGGCAGCTTGGCGAGGATGCGGCCCACGCTCACGGTGCCGTTGCAGCCCATGCCGAAGATCTTCACGTCTTCACGGGCGATGAGCTTTTCGGCGAGCAGTTCCACGACGCCCTTGCTGTCGCAGCCCTTGACCACCACGCCGATCTTGCGGCCCTTGTACTGGGGCAGATAGACGGCGAGGTTGTGCACGTTGAACGGGCCCCAGATGAGTTCGTCGATCTCTTCGGGGGTGGTCATGAGCACGGGTTCGGCGTGGATGGCGTCGAAGCCCTGCTTCCAGCCGAGCACGCCTTCGAGGCCTTCGGCCAGAGCGTCCTTGAGGGCCTGCTTGAGTTCAGGCAGGGAAGGATGTTCGCCGCAGCCGAGGGGACGGGCAGGTTCCACGAGTTCCTTGGGCAGGTCGTAGATGGCGGGCACGTCTTCCCACTTGGGCGCGGGTCCGAGGGCGTGGATGCGGTTGGTGAAGTTGGTGACAACGTCCTTCCAGCGCTGGCCTTCGGAAGCGGAGACCCAGGTGTACTCGAAGCGGTCGGGATTGATGCCGAGCACGGGCAGGAACTGCTTCAGCATTTCCAGGCGGCGGCGGGCATAGTAGTTGCCGGCGGAGTAGTGGCAGTCACGGGGATGGCAGCCGGACACCAGAACGCCGTCAGCGCCGTTGATGAGCGCCTTGAGCACGAAAAGAGGGTTCACGCGGCCGGAGCAGGGGACGCGGATGATGCGAAGGTCGGTGGGCTGAACGGCACGGGCAGTACCAGCCGTGTCAGCGCCGCCGTAGGAGCACCAGTTACACAGAAAACCTACGATACGGAGCTCTTTGCCGGCTAAAACTGACATAGGGCGTTAACCTCCGCGAGAAGCTGATTATCGGTGAAGTGAGCGACCTGGATGGCGCCCTGCGGGCAGGTGGCGGTACAGACGCCGCAGCCCTGACAGACAGTCTCGATGACGTGAGCCTTCTTCTGGCCGCGCACTTCGACTTCTTCGATGGCCTGATAGGGGCAGACCTGGATGCACTTGCCGCAGGCGACGCAGCGCTTGATGTCGACCATGGAGACCTGCGGATCGTTCTCGAGCTTGGGCTTGGAGAACAGGGCCATGACCTTGGCGGCAGCGGCGCTGCCCTGGGCCACGGAGGCAGGGATGTCCTTGGGGCCCTGGCACACACCGGCGAGGTACACGCCGGCGGTGTTGGTCTCCACAGGACGCAGCTTCACATGGCTTTCCATGTAGAAGCCGAAGTGGTCGTAGGAGATGCGCAGCTTTTCGGCAAGGCTACCGGCGCCCTTGGAGCCTTCCACGCCGACGGCGAGGACGATCATGTCGGCATCGATCTCGACCTGTTCGCCGAGCAGGGTATCGGCGCCGCGCACGATGTAGCCGACCGTGCCGTCAGGACGGACGGTGGGCTGGATGGCGGAGACGCGGCCGCGGATGTACTGCACGCCGTACTCTTCCTGAGCGCGGCGGGTGAACTCGTCGTACATCTTGCCCGGGGCGCGCACGTCCATATAGAAGACGTAGGCGTCGGTGTCGGGCAGATGGTCCTTGGTCATGATGGCCTGCTTGGCAGTGTACATGCAGCAGAAGCCGGAGCAGTACGGACGGCCCATGGCGCAGTCGCGGGAACCGACGCACTGGATGAACACGATGTTCTTGGGTTCCTTGTGGTCGGAGGGGCGATGGATGTGGCCGGCGGTAGGACCGGAGGCGGACATCATGCGCTCGTACTGGAGGCTGGTGATGACGTCGGGATAGGCGCCGCCGCCGTATTCGGTGATGGACTTCCAGTCCACGAGGTCGAAGCCGGTGGCGGCGATGATGGCGCCCACCTTTTCTTCAACGGTCTCGTCCACCATGTCGTACTTGATGGCGCCCACGGAGCAGACCTTGGAGCACACGCCGCACTTGCCGTCCTTGAGCTTGCGGCAGTAGTCGGGGTTGATGGTGGCCTTCTTGGGAATGGCCTGCGGGAAGGGGATGTTGATGGCGCGGCAGTTGCTGATGCCTTCGTTGAAGGCGTCGGGCACATTCTTTTCAGGGCACTTCTCGGTGCAGACGCCGCAGCCGGTGCACTTGGTCCAGTCGACGTAGGTGGCGCGCTTGCGGATCTTCACAGTGAAGTTGCCCACGAAGCCGGAGATGCTCTCCACTTCGGAGTGGGCGTACAGGACGATATTGGGGTTCTGGGCAACGTCCACCATCTTGGGGGCGAGAACGCAGGAAGAGCAGTCGACGGTGGGGAAGGTCTTGTCGAGCTCCGCCATCTTGCCGCCGATGGTGCTTTCGCGTTCCACCATGACGACGCCGATGCCGGAGTCAGCCGCATCGAGGG
>JAZQMJ010000238.1:0-2334 GCA_045543435.1 Mailhella sp. | reverse complement strand
GAAGCGGCCTGCCGCGAGACAGTGCCGGTGCCTTCGAGCCTTGCGAGCACGCTGGGCGTTTCGAGCATGACGTCCACAGAGCCGCGGGTGTCGCGGTAGGAGGACTGGACGCGCTTGACCAGGGCACGGGCAAGCTCGGCGTCCACATCCCACTTCACACCGCCGGGGCAGAGCAGGTTGCGGCCCATGCGGCTGCCGCAGAGCTCGGAGGTGATGTTCAGCCAGTCGCCGGTGATGCGGCCGTTCCACGAGGACGTGGGCAGGAAGCCCGTGTCGCCGCCGATGGCGCCGAGGTCGCGGGTATGGTTGGCGAGGCGTTCCAGTTCGAGGGCCACGCGGCGCAGGATGTGCGCGCGGTCCGTGGGTTCGACGCCGGCGAGGCGTTCCACCACAGTGCAGTAGGCCGTGGAGTGGCCGATGGCCGTGTCGCCCGCGATGTTCTCCATGATGGGCAGGACGAGCTTGGCCGGAGACTTCAGGATGAGGTGTTCCACGTCGCGATGCTGGAAGCCGAGCTGTATCTCAAGGTGCATCACGTTCTCGCCGTAGCACTGGAAGCGGAAATGGCCGGGCTCGATGACGCCAGCATGCACGGGGCCCACGGCTACTTCATGCACTTCCTCGCCTTCGATGCGGTAGTAGTCGGCCTGGGCAGGGCCGGGGCGGGAATCGCGATCGCCTTCGAAGGAGGGGCAGAAGCGCACGGGCTTGAGCCACGGGTGGCCTTCGGGCACCACGCCCCACATCTCGGCGAGTTCGCGTTCGAAGATGTGGGCCTGCGGGCAGGCGGGCGTCATGGACTGGTATCGCTTCGGCATGACAGCGCGGAAGGCTTCCAGCATCTGGTCGGCGGCGTGGCCGAGTATGCAGAGCACTTCGCGGCCGCTTTCGCCGTTGAGGCCGAAGAAGGCCATCATGCGCCAGCCGCGGCGGCAGTGGTCCACCACGGTGACAGTCAGCTCCTCCATGGGGAGCAGGGGCAGGGCCTTGTAGTCTATGGTCTCTTTATAATGGAACATCAGGCCCCCAGAAGCGCGGCGGCGCGGTTGAGCGTATCGGCGAGCCAGTCGGGCACGCAGAAGCCGAGGCCCAGCACCATGAGGCACAGGACGGCGGGAGGAAGCACAGTGTAGAGGGATTCGTTGTAGCTCTTGGGCACATCGCGGGGCGGGCGGCCCTGCACCATGCGAAGGACAGGAACGGACATGCCTACGAAGATGGTGGCGAGGGCGGCAAGGTAGCCGAGGGCCACGAAGATGCGGCCGCTGGCGAAGATGCCCTTCAGGATAGTGAATTCACTGACGAAGAGGCCGAAGGGCGGGGAGCCGACGATGGCGAGGAAGCCCGCCGTCCAGAGCGCGCCGGAAAGGGGCATGTCTTCGCGCAGGCCGCGCACGTCGTAGCTGGAAAGAGAATGGTAGCGGGTGAGGATATTGCCCGCCACAAGGAAGAGCATGCCCTTGGTGAGGGAATGGCACACGGAGTGCAGCATGCCGCCGAACAGGGCCGTGCCGCCTATGCCTATGGAGAGGGCGAGTATGCCCACATGTTCCACGCTGGAGTAGGCCAGCAGTCGCTTATAGTCGCCCTGGCCCACGATGAACACCGCGGCCGTGGCCATGGAGAGCAGGCCGAAGAAGATGAGCAGGCCGCCGGAGAAATCGCCGAGGCCGCCGGCTATCATGATCTGGTGGCCGCGCAGGATGCCGAGGAAGGCGCAGTTCAGGAGCGCGCCGGAAGAGAGGGCGGCTTCGAGGGAAGGGGCCTGGCTGTGTGCGTCGGGAAGCCAGGTGTGCATGGGGGCGAGGCCCATCTTGGTGCCGTAGCCCACGAGCAGGAAGATGAAGGCCGCCTTGAGCCAGATGTCGCTGTCCGTGCCCTGCACTTCCCTGGCCGCGGCGATGAAGGCCGAGACCTGGTCCATGCCGTGAAGATCGGCATTGGTGTGGAAGAAGGCCACGTTCATGAGGATGTTGCCGAGCAGGGCGAGGGCGATGCCCACGGAACATATCATGAGGTACTTCCAGGTGGCTTCCATGGAGGCCTGGTGGCGGTGGAAGTAGATGAGCGGGGCGCTGGAGAGCGTGGTCAGCTCGATGCCCACCCACAGGACGCCGAGGTTCGGCGTGGTGGTCACGAGCGTCATGGCCGCGATGAAGAAGCAGAGGCAGGCGAGGAAGCGCGTTTCGGGGGCGTTGGTGAAGGGGCGCCCGCCGTTGAAGTCGCGCTTGACGTGCAGCTTGTCTTCTTCACGCAGATAGCCCACGGCATAGAAGGAAGCGGCGAGGAAAAGCACGCTGGCCAGCATGAGGAAGATGGCGCCGAGGGCGTCGG